>VYDA01000220.1:2563-8290 GCA_009843665.1 Caldilineaceae bacterium SB0675_bin_29
AAGGCCTGGTGTTGGCCTTGGAAAATGCCCGCTCTCTTTACGCCAATACCGGTGGCAACATGCGGCGTGTGCTGGACGCCGTGCAGATGCCCAATCTCAAGATTATCTGGGATCCGGCCAACGCCTTCGTCGCCGGCGAAGACCCGGCAACTGGCTATCAGCAGGTCAAAGGCCACATCGTCGATATTCATTGCAAGGATGCCGTTGTGCTCGACGAGAACACCGGCCTGACCGCTTGGGCGCGCATCGGAGCCGGCGGAACCGACTGGCATGCCCACCTCACTCTGCTGCAAAACGAGCCGGTCGAGACCTATACAGTTGAAACGCATTGGCAGGCCGACGGGCAGGACAAGGCCGCCAACACGCGCCAAACTTTTGCCAGTCTCAAAGACCTTTTCGCCGGCCTGCCATAGAGTTCGACACAAAAAAACGTACAGACTCGGTACGGCGCGAGCCGGCTTCATCGGTGACGCCGCGTCTTCCGTTGTCCCCCATAACCTGCTCTATGCGCTATCGTCCCGCCTCCTCCGCCGACCCAATCGGGAAATCAGCCGGCAGCGTCTCTGTCAACCGCTCTTCGTCAAAGCCGCAACGTGGGTGCCCAAATCCGCTGAGACTCCTTCCTTCCGGCTGTAGGTCGAAGATGATGTTGTCGTCCGCGCTGGAGCTCACCCCTGCCGGGATGTAATCCAGTTGCAGTGCATCGCGTACCTTCCAGGCGACAATATGGTCGGCGCACGGCGTGTCTCCACCGATACCGATCGCTCCCACCAGGCTGCCTCCCGCGCTATAGAGGGCAAGCCCGCCTCCTGACCGGCTCCAGCCGCCCGGCCTCTCTCCCACCAGCGGGTCACCCGCTTGACCATAGTCGCTCGTAGGGCCCGCGTAGGCGGTCGGCGTGTCCAGCGGGCTGCTGCCGTGCAACCCGTACAGATTCCCTCCCGGCTGTGTCGCCGCATAGAGATTGCTCGTTGAGAAGGCAAGGCTCGTCAGACTGAAAGCGTTGGCCGCATTTGCCTTCTGGACCGAAACGACCCGGCCGCCCGGCCACTGCGAACCCCTGTTGGCGCCTGAAAAAGCTACAACGCACACCACCCCGTCGCGATCAACGGTGGTTGCCCACACATGATTGCCCAGCCCGCCGTTATTGCCGTCAGCCACAACTCTCTCCAGCGCAGCTTTCACCGCTTCGTGGCTTGGCAGGCTACCGCAGCCGGTCACGAACTCCGGCTCCTCTTGCCTGACCGTCGCGCTTTCTACAAAGCGAATCGAGGGCGCACCCTGCACAGCTACCCCTTCAAAGCGGATCACCTTACCGCGTCCCGGTTCCCCTACGCTGGCGCCGTTGATAGTTACAAATGCATTCCCGTTAATGTCAAAGTCAACCGACGTCGGAAAAGGCAGCCCGGTGATTACATCCTGCGACGTTTCCCCCTCGCCCACTCGGGTCACCGCCCCGCTGTTGGGGATCGGGCCTTCGTCCGTGAAGATGCCGAAGCGCACGGCATACAGCTCTCCGTCCGGGCCGGTGCGTAGATCCGTCAACATCGTCAGATCCGTGGCGTAATCCTCCACGCTCCCCGTGACCGGATCGACCACGACGACCTTCGCCGAACCGGGCAGGAAGGGAAAGCCGGGGAGCAGCGATACGTAGATCCGGCCGTCCGCCCCAAAGGTCACGCCCGTCGGCACCGGGTCCGACTCCAGCGCACCCCCCCGATACGGGTTCGGCAGCGGACCGGGAATCCCGTCAAATACGGCAACTACCTTGGCTGTCTGGCTGACTACGTCCACCTGCACAAGCGTATTCGCGCCCGCCTCCGCCACGTACAAGAGGCCGTCAGGGCCGGCCGTCAACCCGTATGGATGAGATTCCAGAACGTGGCCGTCCGGGTTGAGCTCCTTCTCCAGTTTCCACAACGGCACGACCTCCAGTACAGAGCCCTGCAGCACCCGCAATACTGCCGCCGTGTCCGGCAACGCCTCCTCACTGGCCACACCTTGCCAGACGCCCGCCGTGGCATACATTTCGTTGTTCAGGAGCGCCAGTCGAGCCCCCCCAACAATGTCGCTGCCCAGAAAAATCGATGGCAATGTCGCCACCAGCTGCGGCTGGCCGCCAGGTATGACGCGCATGACCCGCGACGTATTCCCATAGGTCGCCCTGATGATCTCGTTTGTATTGGGATCGAGGCCCCCCACCTCGACTTCCTCGTCGCCGCCCAGTCCTACGTCGATGACCCAGACACTGCCGTCATCGATAGCCAGCACCCCCTGCGGCCCGTTCAAGCCGTCCACGATGATTGTGCCGCCGCTCTCCCGCTCTTGTGCCATCACGCTGTCGGCCGCGATCCACAGCGCTGACACAACTGCCAGCGTTAGAATGCTGCTGACGAAAATTCGGATAGATTTCAACTGACTCCTCCTCCCCCCTCGCCGCGCCCGGATGGCACAGTCAACCGTGGGGTGCGCCTACGCATTTCGAACAGGATGTCCGGCCGACGGTACAACCACTACACGAGCGCTGCCAACCGGCTACTCGCCCGCAAGGAATACGATCAATGCTTCCAGGTCCTCTTCGGGTATATGGCGGAAGGACGGCATCCTATGGGGGCTCATTGCATAGCCCTTAACAAAGTACTTGTCCGGCTCAATGATGCTTTCGTACAGGTACGTGTATACGTCAGTCGCTTCCCCGCTGTAGGCGGGATCCTCAAGCCGGGCGGCGGCCATCTCGACCATCTCACCGTGCGTCGGCCCGAATATGCCTCTCGTCCCCGCGCTTTCCAGCTGATGACAGACGCCGCAATACTGCTCCTTGTACACTGTCAGCCCCCGCGCCGCCAGTGCCGCCCGCTCCTCCTCCGAAAGGGTGCTCAGCTCCGACGCGCTTCGGACGCCGTTTCCCTCAACCTGGCGAAACATCAGCGCCACGTGCAAAATCCACGAGATGCGCAAAACATCTCCGGATTGCAGCGCTCCCTCACTGTACTCGCCGTTGACCTCCTTCAGCGCCTCCACGTTGATACCCGTGTCTTCCGCCACGCTTTCCCATGTATCTCCGGGCTGAACTAAATACGTTCCCGCCTGGTCGGCTGTGGTCTGTGGCCCGCCCCTCTCTTCTCTTGCCGCGACAAATGAAGAGGCAAGAACGGGCGGCCCCCCAGCCCATCCGCGGGACGCCCCCACGTTGCGCACCTCGACCGGCAGATGTCGGATCTCTATCTCATCGCCGGCCTGAATCTCGACACCGCGCAAGGCCCACAAATTGAAATTGTCCAGCAGCAGATCAAGATAGGTAACCGAAAATCTCCCGGCTATCCTCTCCCAGGTATCTCCCGCCTGCACTTCATAAATCACGGGTTGTACCGCGGCATCCGTGCCGAGACCGGGAATGGCTAACTGGTCGCCCGCTCGAATCGCCTCCCCCCGTAGCAGCCACAGTTCCGAATTGGCCTCCTTCAACTGCCCAACCGCCAAATCGAATCTGTCGGCGATCACAGACCACCGCTCCCCCATCCTCGCCGTGTAGACGTAATCCAGGGCACTCTCGACCGTGTACGGCCGCACAAATCCCGCGTCCGCAACCGGAGCTGCGGCGTCGCTCCGCCCCTGCACACTCGACTGGTTCGAACCCGTCACGGCCTGTCTCTCGCTGTCCGGCGTCGCCTCGGGCGTTGCTGTAGCCGCGTTCTCTTCTCCCCCTTGCTGGGCCAGCGCAACTGCTTGGTCTGCCGTCGAACCATCGCGGGACAAGTGGTACACGGTGAAGCCTGCTACCACCAACGCGCCCAGCAGCACCGCGCGCGACAACAGACTGACGCGCCTGCCCGCACCGCGAAGGCGGCCGTACCATCCAGGTTTTCTGTCCGACCTTCTCATCTCTCAGCTTCTGCCTACGTTTCGAAGAGACAAAAATAAGAGAGGAATTAGAGATTCGTTCTCTCTATCAACTCCTCTCTCGCTTCAATCCTGCTACAATATAACTATTCTATCCACTCCAACGCGAAAACGAAAGAAGCGATTTTCATCCGTATTCGCTTTTGGGAATGAACTGCTGGCTGCTTCCTATTCAGAGTCGCCTTCCGCATTGCCTGAGTCTGCCCCCTGCGGCAACGCATCGTTTTCACCAAATACAGGCAGACTCAACGGATCTCCTTCGACGCCAATCGTCCAGGCGGCAATCCAGCCCGTAATATCGCCGGCTGTAGCAACAAACCAACTGCCGTTCTCCAACCGGCCGACGACTCGATACGACTGGTCGCTCGTGAGCAGCTTCAGTACAGGTCCCGAAACATCCGGCTGCCCACGCAAATTCACCGACGGATGCAACAGTGTGCCGGTCAGCCCCGATGGCGTCCCCGTGGTGACTGTGTCAAAGTCGCTCTCCAAAGGTTCGTAGGAACTGATCAGGGCCAGCGCGGTCGCTGTCGCCCCCGCAGAGACGGGCTCCCCGCGGTTGGCCGGAAACAGGACCGCGCCGAGGATTGCAACGATGAGCCCACCGATGATCACGAACGGCCAGCCCCTCCACGCCTGGGGGACATGAGGCGGGGCCGGTATGTGAGAGGGTCCCTGGTACGTCGGCCCCGCCAGGCGCGGCGGCCTCTGTACATCCGCCCGCCTGAAATTCGAGAATATTGCCTCCAGCTCCGATTCGTATCTTGGGTCTACGCGCCATTCATTCAGCCTGGCGTTGTACGCGCGCCCCGATTCCGGTATGGCTGCAGTGACCGCATCGCGTATCGCCGTGAAATCCTGCGCCCAGCCCACGCGAATATAGATCGAACCGTTCTCCAGACGCTGGTACGACAGCCACGCGTCCGGAGGTTCGATCCGTTTGCGGGCGAGTTCCAGGTCCTCCTCACTCTCATGAACGTGTTCCGCCTCCCTCAACGCCTCGTCGTGCGTCCAGCGTTTCAGAGGATTGGACAGGAGCCGGTACGCCTCATCAACCTTTGCCAGAATTGGGTCAGACGGTACCGGCCCCGCGACCAGGGAAGCATCGTTCAGAAATTCGCCCGTATGCAGACGCACCTGGCGCCGGTAGGCCGCGTCGAGAACCTCCTGCGAAGCATTGGGTTGTACACCCAGTATCTGATAGTAGTTTTCCAGGGATCTGTTGTCCGCCATCCGTGGCCCGTTGCCGCAATGAGGAGGCCATGTCAACCGCTGGTCCCGTCTGCTGAGAGCCGGATGCGGCCGGGTGAGAAAGGAGAGAACTGGGGATACACAGGATTTGCCTGCGCTCTCCCGGCCTCTCGCGCTCAGGACCTTTAACGGTTTACTTCATCCGAATAGCCGCCGCTTTCCACCAGCGCGGCCACCTCCTCCCATTCAAACACGCCCATATCGCCGGGAATCGTAAACTTCATCCCTGCCGCCGCCGCGCCCCACTTCAGCGCATCTGCCAGCCACGCCCTTCTTTCATGGTGCAGGTATCGGTAGAGAACGCCCGCAGTGAAAGCATCCCCTGCGCCGATGCGCCCTATCGTTCCGCCGCCAGGAAAGACCGGCTGGCGAATCGGCGCCTGCCCTGGTACCGCCGCAATCGAACCGTCGGCGCCCAGTGTGAGGATCACCGTCGCCTGCGGAAACATTTTTGCCAGCGCGGCCAGCGCTTCCTCCGCCGTGATCTCTTCAGGCAGACCGTAGTGGGTCTGCGCATCTCGAATTGGCGCAAATACGATGTCTGCCTTTTCGGCAAAGGGGTGACAACCCTTGCGT
>VYDA01000202.1 GCA_009843665.1 Caldilineaceae bacterium SB0675_bin_29
ATCGAGTGCAACAGCTACAGTTTCACGCCGGCGGCGCGCGCCAGTCTGATGTTTGGACTGGCAACGAACGAGAGGCTTTTCCGGGAGTACAGTGAGCTGCGCAACGGCATTGAGAGCGCTTTCTGGCGGCCGGCGGTGTTATCATTGACGGATGAGGACAAGCGGGAGCTCCGGCAGTATGTTTCGCTGGCGTGGCACAAGCTGCAGCAGAGCCGCATTCAGATTCCGCATCAGGAGCACCGGGCCTTTCACATGACGATCTTCCGGAGGCTCGACAACCTGTTCGCCACCGGACTGCTGGAGGCCTATTGGGACGCGTACGAGGCGGTCGAACTGAACCTGTACGCCGACTACGGCTACCTGACCGAGGTCTGGGGCTATCACGAAGGGATCGCCGAGGCCATTGAAAGAGACGAGGTCGACAGAGCCAAAGCGTTGCATGAGGAGCACCTGTTGTTACTCAGGACAAGGGATGTTGCACGCGACAGTGCACGCCAGGAGAGAGTTTCGCAGATGGAAACCGTAAGGTAAGGAGTCAAGCATGAGCGTAGCAGTTCGGGAAGCACCAATTGTAAAGCCGGATGCGCCGGCGGCGGTCAATGACTTTGCCATCAACGTGGCGACGGCCAACGGTTCCGGCAGCCAGACGAGCAATGGTGTCTTGCTCCGCGCCCTTTTCAAGATGGGGATTCCGATCAACGGTAAGAATCTGTTTCCCAGCAACATCCAGGGGTTGCCCACCTGGTACATCATCCGGCTGAGCAAAGACGGATTTCTCGCCCGCCGTGAGATGACGGACATTCAGGTATGTATGAACGGCCGAACGGTGGCGGAAGATATGGAGAGGGTGGTGCCGGGCGGCATTGTGATTTACGACGATTCGTTGCCGGTTGCCAACAGGCGCAAAGACGTCACGTATTATGAGATGCCGGTGAAGGATCTCGTGAAGGAGGCGAAGTTGCCGCATGCGCTGCGGGACTATGTTGCCAACATGGTCTACGTGGGCGTGCTGGCAGAGCTACTGGGCATCGAATCGGTTGAGATTGAGGCGGCGCTGCTACACCATTTTGAGGGCAAGGAGAAGGCGGCTGGGCTCAACATGGAGATGGTTGAGCGTGCGATTGACTGGGCAAGCGCCCACGTCGGGCAGCACCACGGCTACCGGGTCGAGAGGATGACGGGATTCAACGAAGGCAAGATCCTGGTGGACGGCAATACGGCGGCGGCGCTGGGCGCCCTGGCCGGGGGCCTGTCGCTGGCGTCCTGGTACCCGATCACGCCTTCATCGAGCATGGCTGAATCGGTAGAGAAGTATGCGTCCACATTGCGCACGGATAAGGATACGGGCAAGGCGACCGTGGCGGTTATTCAGGCCGAGGATGAGCTGGCGGCGATCGGGATGGTTGTGGGCGCGGGCTGGACGGGCGCCAGGGCGATGACGTGTACAAGCGGACCGGGGATCAGCCTGATGTCTGAGTTTGCCGGGCTGGCCTACTTTGCCGAGGTGCCGGCGGTGATCTGGGACATTCAGAGGATGGGGCCGAGTACGGGGCTGCCGACGCGTACGTCGCAGGGGGACATTCTTGCAGCTTACTATCTTGGACACGGGGATACGAGGCACGTGGTGCTGTTCCCTGCCAATCCGGCTGAGTGTTTTGACTTTGGCCGCATCGCCTTTGACCTGGCGGAGGAGTTGCAGACGCTGGTATTTGTATTGAGCGACCTTGATCTGGGCATGAATGCGCATATATCGGAACCGTTCGAGTATTCGGACGCCCCCTTCAAGCGGGGCAAGGTGTTGAGCGCGGAGGACCTGGAGGAGCGGCAAGGCTCCTGGGGGCGATACATGGATGTCGATGGTGACGGTATTGCCTATCGTACGTTGCCGGGCACGCGGCACAACATGGCCGCTTACTTCACGCGCGGTACGGGTCACAATGAGTACGGCTACTACAGCGAGCGGCCCGAGGACTGGGAACAGAACCTGGAGCGGCTGAAGAGGAAGTTCGAAACGGCACGGCAGCTGGTGCCCAGTCCTGTCCTGGACGAGGTCGAGGGTGCACAGGTCGGGATCATCAGTTTGGGCAGCAATCACGACGGCGTGGAAGAGGCGCGGGCGCGTCTTGAAGCTACAGGGTTGTCCACCAACTACCTACGGCTGCGGGCGTTGCCGATTGACGAGAGCGTTCGCACTTTCATCGAGCGAAACAGGATCGTTTTCGTGATTGAGGCGAACAGCGACGGCCAGCTCCACAATATTCTGACGACGGAAGAGCCGGCGCAGGCATTGAAGCTGGTATCGATGGCAAAGTGTGACGGGCTTCCTCTGAGCGCTCGTTATATCGCTGGGGAGGTCCAGAAGGCAGTTGAGGAGGCGTTGATATGAGTACCAGGACCAGGACAGAAGCGGCGGCGAGACGCGCGGCACGTCCGGCAAAGACCAATCGAATCGGCCTGGAAAAGACCGCCTACCGGGGCCGGCCTTCGACCCTGTGCAAGGGCTGCGGGCACGACAGTATCAGCCAGCGTATTGTCAATGCGGCGTGGGAGATGGGCCTGGACCAGACGCAGGTGGTGAAGCTCAGCGGGATCGGATGCAGCAGCAAGACGCCGGCCTACTATCTGGGTTGGAGCCACGGTTTCAACAGCCTGCATGGGCGCATGCCATCGGTGGCAACGGGGGCGATCATCGCCAACTCCTCGCTGGAGGTAATCGGAGTCAGCGGAGACGGCGACACGGCCTCAATCGGCATCGGACAGTTCAAGCACGCGGTGCGTCGCAATTTGCCGCTGATCTACATCGTCGAGAACAACGGCGTTTACGGCCTTACCAAAGGGCAGTTCAGCGCGACGGCCGACGAGGGGCAGTTTCTCAAGTATCAGGGCGTAAACGACCTACCGCCGCTGGACATTTGTATGGAAGCGTTGACCGCCAATGCGACGTTCGTCGCGCGCAGCTTTGCCGGCGATCCGAAGCAGTTGGAGGCACTGCTGAAGGCCGCCATCAACCACCGGGGCATCGCGGTGCTGGATATAGTCAGCCCGTGCGTCACCTTCAACAACCACGATTCGTCGACGAAGAGTTACGGTTTCGGGCGAGCAAATGAGATCAAGTTACACGATCTGAATTTTGTGCCTGAGTTTGAAGAGATCGAGATTGAGGACTACGAAGACGAACTGGAGGTTGAGCTGCATGACGGCGGCAGCATCATTCTCAAGAAGATCGATCCCGACCATGATCCTACTGACCGCACGGCAGCTTACAATGTGATACAGCAGTCGCTAGACGAGCAGAAGTTGATCACGGGGTTGCTGTACATCAATGAAGGGGAACCGACTCTCACTGAGCTTCTGAATCTGACAGACACGCCACTTACGCATTTGCCGGACGAGAAACTGCGCCCGAGCCGTGAAGCCCTGGAAGGCGTAATGGCAACGCTAGCATAGGAATCGAGACCTCCGCCGTCTGTCACGAGGCAGCCTGAGAGAAGGTGAGGGGCTTGGGTCAGCCGGTTGCGAGGTCTCTTGTGCCTGGGTTGACGGGCTCTACCGGTTGTGGACCGGTGGGTGTTCGATCGTGGGGAGAGGCCAGCGCTTCCTCATAGTGGCCTCGCAGCTCCGGAGGCATCATCCGGGCAACCTCCAGCATTATTTCAGTCGTATACTCCTGCACTTCTTCCATCGTTCCCGGGGGAAAGTTCACCGGCTGTCCGAATTGTACGGACAGCTTGGTGCGCTTGAAGGGGTTGTACCAGTTTTTGTGCAGGTGAGGGATTCCGAGTACAGCCACCGGCACCACAGGTACGCCGGCATCGATGGCGATGCGCACGGCACCGCTCTTTCCTCGCCGCATTGGCTTGCCGCGGTTGCGCGTTCCTTCCGGAAACATACCCAGGACACGGCCTTTCTTCAGGAGATCCACGCTGTACTCGATCGCCACCGTGTCGTGTGCCCCCCTGTTAATTGGGAAAGCGCCTATCCTGTGCAGCAGGAATGACACCACCGGATGGATGTTGAAGAGCTCCCTTTTTGCCATATAGAAGACCTGGCGCGGGGATGCGAAGCCGAGGACAAAGCTATCCATGCCACCGGGATGGTTGCAAGCCAGAACTACGCCGCCCTGACGGGGAACGTTTTCCACGCCCTCTATTTTCAGGGCGCAGAACAGTGGGCGCAAGGCTCTCAGCGCCACATAACAGAATTTCCATAAACGGGACGCTTCGGAAGGAATCCTCATTCTGGCATCAGTTCAGTCTTCTGATTTCGTCCCGAATCTGCTTGAGCACGAAGAGAACGCGCTGATCCTCCTGGGAGGGCTCTTGCTGTGCCTCAGGCATCCAACCTCCGATGGCAACGCCGCTGAACACGAGCTCGGCCTCGCCGGTAAACAGGTGCAGCCGGTTTCGTAGGAGAAAGTAGCGCCTCAGATCGCTTTCGGCGGAAAGCATGTTTT
Organism: Caldilineaceae bacterium SB0675_bin_29; assembly: GCA_009843665.1. Lineage (GTDB taxonomy): Bacteria > Chloroflexota > Anaerolineae > Caldilineales > Caldilineaceae > Bin5. The sequence continues at coordinate 4,454 of VYDA01000202.1, forward strand.
CCAACCCAAAGTGGAGCATCCCCCGGTCTCGCCAGAGGATTGCCTCTTCCGGATCGACGATTACCATGTAGTTCAGCACTGCCAGGGCATCGCCCAAGCGGTGTTGAGAGATGTAGACGGAGCGCATGTTGTTGAGAATGCGCAGCATCCATGCGGTGGTGTCTGTCCGGTATTGATCCAGGGAGACTGAGATGCGGATTGGCTGCTGGAAGACCTGGGTGAGGTAGTAGGAGAGCTCTTCGCTGGCAACGACCTTGGCGTGGAACGGGTCGAGAATCCAGACGCCGTTCATATCGCTGTATTCAAGCATGAAGTGACCGGGCAGTCCCAGACCCCGCAGGGTCATTCCGAGGCGACGGCCGACGGCCATGTAGAGGAGGCTCAATGTGATGGGGAGGCCCAGACGCGTGTCGAGTACACGGTGGAGAAAACTGTTGGATGGGTCATAGTAGTTCTCGACGTTACCGAAGAAGTCGAACTCGCCGTGCAGCACGGCGATCAGCGCTTCGGCCCTGGCGCGGCCGAGAGCGCCGACGGGCATACTCTGTTCGACCTGGTCGGCCAGCTCATCCAAACGTCTGACATAGCTATCTACGTCCAGCCCCGGGTCAGTGAGTTTGCCGATCAAGAGAGCCAGGTTCTCCGGACGGTCCTGGTCCGTCCGCATTGCGTTTGAGAATTCTGTCAGATGGTCCACCGGAGCTCCTTTCCCGTCCAAAGGCCCCCAGAGAAGGCAAACGCCACTCCTCAGCAATCGCAGATTGTCATTGGAAAAGCATAGGGTAACGTTACCAAAATCCGCCGATTCTGGCAAGTAATCGCGGAGTCCTTCCGGCAGAGGTCCCTCTGCGAGAGGATGTCAGACGGTATGGAGAAGGGCGAACTGAGAAGGGGCTCGCCCGGCGCGGCGAGGCACAGGTTGGACGGCTAGTTGACGGTTCCTGCCGATCAGGTGACTACGGCCAGGATGATGGTGTTCAAGGCGGCCAGCGCGATCGGCCCAACCAGCGCGCTGAAACAGCCGCGGCGCAGTTCAAAACCGCTTACCAGGCTCGCGGCCAGTGAGAAGACTGCGGCGTTGATGAAGACGCTGAAGAGGCCGAAGGTCAGAACGAGCAGAGGGAAGGAAAGGAAACTGAGGATTGGGCGCAGGATAGCATTTAGCAGACCCAGCACGGCGGCAACTACGATCGCGGTTCCGAAGTTCTCGATTTCCACGCCGAACAAGCCGATGCGGGAAATGATCAGGAGGCTGATGGTGGTAACTGCCCAGACAATCACGAGTTCCATTGTCCCTCTCCAGTCGGAGGTCTAGTTGTGCCGCTGTAACTCTCTACGTGGCAGGCGGAAAAGAGTTTCCCTATGCTGCGGAAGCTTGCGCGGCAGGTTGGCTGGGGCAGTCGGGGAGCGGCTGGTCGTGGGACGAAAGCCGGGTGGGATGACAGTAACCGGTGCTGGTTTCTGTACCGGGTCGCCTTTCCTGTTTTCGGCATTCAGGAAGGAATTGACCGTTTCGCGATTAGTTCTCCGCCGTCGACGCGCACCACTTCGCCGGTTGTGTAGTTGGACTCGATCAGAAATCTGACAGCGTGGGCGACGTCTTCAGCCTCTCCCCAGCGTTTGAGCAGTGTGCGGTCGCTACTCTGCTGTAGGCGTTGCTCAGTGTAGCGGGGAGGAGGCAGAACGGGGCCCGGGGCCACGGCATTTACGCGCACGGAGGGAGCAAGTTCCAGCGCCAACTGCCGGGTGAGGGCAAGTAGGGCAGACTTTGCAACTGCGTGAGCGGTGAAATTGGGCCAGGCGTGCCAGACTGAGAGGTCCACGATGTTGATGATTGCTGCTTGCGGCTGCTCCAAGAGGAGGGGGGCGAGTTCGTTGCTGACGTAGAAAGTTCCGTGTACACCGACATCAATGGTACGGTGCCAGTCGTCGTAGCTTTCAGTAGGAAAAGGGTGCTGGGTGAACCAGTCGGCCGAGTTGACGAGTACGCTCAGGCGACCGAAGCGGGCGCGCATGTCGAGCGACATCGTCCGGACGGCTTGCAGATCGGAGATATCACACTGTACGGTCGCGGCCTTGACGCCGAGGGCCTGTGCCTCCTGGGCGGTCATTGCCGCTTCGTCGCCTGACCTGTTGTAAAGGATGATTACATCGGCGCCGGCGCGTGCAAGATCCAGGGCAATCGCTTTGCCTACGCGATGGGCGCCGCCCGTCACCAAAGCCACTCCGCCACGAATATCCATTGCGTCTGCAGTGCCCCCGGATTGAGAACGGCGAACAAGGCGATGGTGTCGGGCGACCACCTGGCGAATCGTTCAGCCCCTTCCTTGCGAGCCTTATTTGCCGTGCTAAAACGCCAATCAAAAAGCGACGGAAGCTAGACTCTTCCGCCGCCTGATTCGAGTGAGGTACGGGCTGTCATACTACTCGCGCATTGTGTCCAAGGTGCGCTGGATGATCTGCGCCTGTTCCGAGCGAGCGCGGTGCTGGCGACGCTTTCGGCGCCGAGTGGACTTGGGGAGGGCGATTTCCCCGCCGCCGGCTTCCATGGCGCGTTTGAATGCCAACTCCATGGGTGAAAGAACTTCAACGTTTTCAAACTTGTCTACTACCTGACCTTCTGATTCTTCTCCCTGAGCGGCGTCCATTTCCGCCGAATCCGCTTCATCCCCTTCCGGCTCTTCGCGCAAACCCTTAATACTGACATCGATGTGGCGGCGACGACGGTTGAGGGTAATGATGCGAACTTCCAGTTTCTCATCGATTTCCACTACATCTTCAGGTTTCTCGACGTAGTTGCTCCCCATTTCGCGCACGTGGAGAAGCGCGTCGGTGCCTACCCCGATGTCGATAAAGGCTCCATAGGGAACCATTCTGGAAACGACGCCCTCGACAATTTCGCCTTCCTGCAGGTCACGAATCGTCTTGGTGTCGGGCGAAATCATGGTCAAGCTGATACGGTTGCGCTCACGGTTCAGGCGTTTGATCCAGACCGTGACGCTCTGGCCCTCCTCCACAATGTCCTTGACGTTTGTTACACGGCCAACGGTCAGTTCAGAGATATGGACCAAGCCATCGCGGCCGGCGCCGATGTCGACAAAGGCGCCGAAATCAGTAACCTGCTTGACTTTGCCGGTTATTTCCTGGCCGACACTGAGGCGGACGACGGTCTTAGCTGTGTCGGCTTCGTTCTCAGGCGCGGCTTCAGTCAGAGTTTCGTCGGTAAGGGTTTCCTCGGTCATCTTCGGCTCCTGATTGACAACGGTGTTGTCGCTGTGCAACACGGTTACGCAGTATACCTTTTCTTGCCTCTCCGGACAAAAGTAGGGTGGTGCGAAAATCAGTTGAGATCATCGTCACACATTGAATCGAATGTTAAGAATGTCGCCGTCCTGCACCAGGTATTCCTTACCTTCGAGGCGCAAGAGCCCCTGGCCACGGGCTGCGGCCATACTCCCGGCGTCTCTGAGGCTGTCGAAGTGCACCGTTTCTGCGCGAATGAAGCCTTTCTGCATATCCGTGTGGACGATGCCAGCGGCTTCGGGCGCTTTTGCGCCGGCACTGACTGCCCAGGCCCGCACTTCGTTGTCGCCAATTGTGAAGAAACTGATCAGACCCAGAAGGCCGTAGCAGCGACGGACCGCCCGATTCAGGCCCGGCTCAGCGATCCCGAATTCGACCAGAAATTCCTCGGCCTCCTCCGGAGCCATCTGGGCGATTTCGGCCTCCAGCCGTCCGCGCAGAAGGAAGGTCTTGTCATCCAGGAGATGCGAAAAAGAGTCCTCTTCGTCATCATCACCGGCATTGACTACCCGCAATACGGG
>VYDA01000471.1:0-2123 GCA_009843665.1 Caldilineaceae bacterium SB0675_bin_29
CGACGACGCCAGTTACATGACCGGCCAGACGTACAACGTGAGCGGCGGTCTTCTTCCATATTGACCATGGTGCATTCGGGCTGGCACATCGTCTGCAAGGTAAAGTAGCGGCGATCACGGGCGCGGGCATGGGGCTGGGACAGGCGGTAGCCATGCTGTTCGCGAGCGAGGGCGCACGGGTCGTGGTGGGCGAGATCAACGAGGAGAAGGGCAAGGAAACGGTAGAACTGATCCGGGCGAAGGGCGGAGAGGCAGCCCTTGTGCAGATGGACGTGCGGCTGCGGCAGGATGCGGAACGCCTGACGCGCGACGCGGTAGAGGCATTCGGCCGGCTGGATATTCTGGTCAACAACGTAGGCGTACAGATCAACAAGGATGTGGTCGATACCAGTGAAGACGAGTGGGACTTTGTCGTTGACACGAACTTGAAGAGCATGTTTCTGTGTTCGAAATACGCGGTTGCTCAGATGCGTCAACAGGGCGGCGGCAACATCATTTGCATATCCTCGCTTTCGGGCCTGGTCGGCAACGGGCTGCAGGCGTCATATAACGCCAGCAAGCACGGCGTCATCGGCCTTGTGCGCTCTATGGCGGTTGACCACGCAGTTGACAATATCCGCGTGAATGCCGTCTGTCCCGGCTCGATGAACACGCCGCTGACAGAGACGATACCTGAAGAAAAGCTGGCGCCTTACCGTGAAGCAAATTTGCTAAAACGATTTGCCGCGCCAAGCGAAATCGCCCCAGCCGCACTTTTTCTGGCCAGCGATGAAGCCTCTTTCGTAACCGGCTCGGTACTTGTGGCCGACGGCGGCTTTACGACTCTTTAAGACTCTGACCAATCAGAATCCAACCAAGGTGGGCGCCACAGCCTGCCACCATAGCGCAGGTGATCCCATTATGAAGCAATTGAACGTCATCTTTTTGCCCCATCCAGTCAAAGTCTCGATGTTTAATCCGTGGGGCATGGACGTGGTAAAGGCTGTCAGCCGCAACCACAACATGCATGTATTGGATTACGACAAACCGTTGGCGCCCCAGTTCGAAGGGATGGATGCAGTCATTGACCACGGCGGTTCGGCTGGAACGCGAGAGATGGTAGACGCTGCCACCGACGCGCGCTTGTGGCAGATCCTGGGGACGGGCTTCGATCACTTCGACCTGGATTACTGGAAGACAAAGGGCATTCCGGTGGCCAACTGCCCAGGCGCTTTCAGCGCGGTAGCGCTGGCCGAGACCGCGATGATGTTCATTCTGATGTTAACGCGCCGCTATCCGGAAGCGCGCACGCTTCTGGATGAGGGTGAGCTATACGAACCAATGGGCCTGGAACTAGAAGGGCTGCAGCTGGGCATCATCGGCTTTGGGGCCAGCGGCATCGAGCTGGCACGCCGCGCGATTCCGTTTGGGATGAAAATCGCGGCCATCGACATACGGGAGGTCAGCGACGCGGAGCGGGAGGAGTTCGGCCTCACGTTTGTGGGCACGCCCGACGACCTCGAAAAGGTGGTTGCCGAATCGGACATCCTATCGCTTCACTTGCACCTGAACGGAGAGACCCATCACATAATCGACGCCCGTATGCTGGGCCTGATGAAGCCGACGGCCTACATAATCAACGTCGCACGCGGCGCGTTAATCGATGAACAGGCGCTGACACAGGCCCTTCTCGACGGCCAACTTGGCGGCGCCGGAATCGATGCGTATAGCCAGGAGCCCCCAGACCTCAGCTCGCCATTCTTCGAGTTGCCGAACGTCATAGCTACGCCACATACGGCAGGGGTAACCGACGGCACGTCTCGTAAGCGAGCACAATGCGCCGCCGACAATGTGGACCGCATAGCCGCCGGTCTCGAGCCGCTCTACCGGATCGATCTGGAGTAGTAGGGCAGCAACTCCGCTCGCGGGCTACAGGCCCCACACTACCATTGCAAAAAGACACGTTTGTGCAGCCAAAGGCTTGGTCCGCCTTTCCGTAGACTTCCAGAAGCCACCCCAAGGGAATGTCACATTTCAAGTTGACCCGGCGCAGGTTTCTGCAATTGGCCGGCTACGCGGCGTTGGCCGGCGCGGGCGGCCGGGGGGTAGCGGGGGGGGGGGGGCCGGGATGGGGGGGCGGGGGG
>VYDA01000471.1:2133-8253 GCA_009843665.1 Caldilineaceae bacterium SB0675_bin_29
CCTCGGTTACGGAGGTCTGCTGGAACGGTCATGGGTCGACGTTGAGGAAAGGACGTTCAGTCTCCCGCGTCTGGCGGAACGACTGTCCGGCTTTCGCATCGCCCAGCTCTCTGACATTCATCTCAGCCGTTTCACTGCGGTGGAACTGTTGATGGCTGCAGTCACCCGTGTCAACGAATTGCAGCCCGACATTGTCGTCCTAACCGGCGACTACGTAGGGCACGAGGCCCGTTTTTCTGCAGGCCTGATTGAACCCTTGAGGATGCTGGAGCCTCCCGCCTATGCGGTGTACGGCAACCACGATCTCTGGACCGATCGCGATGCCGTGGGAGCCGCTCTGGCCGAGACACCGGTTACACTTCTGGTCAATCAGAGCAGGGAGGCCGCGCCCGGGCTCATGATCGCAGGGCTGGACGACGCTTGGTCGGGACATCCCCGACCGCATCCTGCATTGGCCGGTTCACCGTCCGACTACACGAATCTTCTCCTCTGTCACGAGCCCGACTACTTCGATACCATTCGTAGGGAGAAACTGCCGGTCGCCCTGCAACTGAGCGGGCACAGCCACGGCGGGCAGGTTCGGTTGCCCAGCACGCGGTCCGACGGCAACGGTTTGGCGACGCGGGCGCCGCTTCTGCCGCATATGGCAACCAGGTACCCCATCGGTCACTATCGCGTTGGAAGTTTTCAACTTTATACCAACCGAGGGCTGGGCGTCTGGCCTCTTCCCTTCCGTTTCAACTGCCGACCGGAGATCACGCTTCTTACCCTGCGGCCTGCCTGAAAGGTGGATGCAGTCTTACTGCATGTGAGGCGCTGCTGCGGCACAATGGATGCATATTTCGGCTACATTTTTTGCCCTTGACAAAGGGGCACAGCCTGTATCCGGACTATTTGACGCTGTGTTTTCACTATGCTAGACTTTGCGCGGGGCAGTGGAGGGTCCGGATCGGACGTAGAGGCCCAAGAAGTCGATTTGGCTGACTGTTCGGACCCCGCGGACCCTAAGAGGACCTATGGATTCCAAACGAGTTCGAAACGGCATGATCTACTTCCTCCTGGTAGTAGCTCTCGGCGCGTTTCTTTATATCGTCCTGAGCAACCAGGGCAACAACATCTCGGCAAACGTTTCCATCGCTGAGATCGCGTCCCTGGTCCGTGGAGGCAACGTTCAAGAAATTCACGTTGACGGTGACGAGGTATTCGCCTATTCCGGCGGTAAGCTAATTGGTTCGCGTAAAGAGACCGGTGTCGGATTGGTCGAGACACTCGAGAATCTGGGCGTAACCGAAGACCAGCTGTCGGCCGTCAATGTGCAGATCGAAGCCCCCAGCGGATGGGAGGTGTACGGTAGCATCCTGCTCGCTCTGTTGCCAATCCTTCTGATCGCCGTCTTTTTCATCTTTATATTGCGCCAGGCCCAGGGCGCTGGCAATCAGGCCTTCAGTTTCAGCAAGAGCAAAGCGCGCATGTTCACGGGTGACAAACCTACTGTCAACTTCGGGGACGTGGCAGGCAATGAAGAGGCCAGACAGGACCTGGAGGAAGTGGTTGAATTCCTCAAAGAGCCGCAAAAGTTCGCGTCTCTCGGCGCCCGCATTCCAAAGGGTGTGTTGCTGGTCGGGCCGCCCGGAACCGGCAAGACGTTGATGGCGAAGGCAGTTTCCGGTGAAGCAGGTGTACCTTTCTTCAACATCAGCGGTTCCGAGTTCGTGGAAATGTTTGTTGGCGTTGGGGCCAGCCGTGTGCGGGACCTGTTTGAACAGGCCAAGAAAAACTCTCCCTGCATTATATTCATCGACGAGATCGACGCCGTGGGCCGGCACCGCGGCGCAGGTCTTGGCGGATCCCACGACGAACGCGAGCAGACTCTCAATCAGATCCTGGTCGAGATGGATGGTTTTGACACGGATGTAAACATCATCATCATCGCCGCAACCAACAGGCCGGATATCCTGGACCCGGCGCTGTTGCGGCCCGGCCGCTTCGACCGCAGGGTGATGATGGATTCGCCCGATGTCAAGGGCCGGCGCCAGATTCTGGATGTCCATGTGAAAGGAAAGCCGCTGGCAACCGACATCGATTTGGAGGTAGTTGCCAAGCAGACGCCCGGGTTCGTCGGCGCCGACATCGAGAACCTGGTGAATGAAGCAGCGATTCTGGCTGCCCGCCGCAATCGACGCTCGATTGGTCTGGCTGAATTCCAGGAAGCGATCGAGCGGGTCATTGCCGGCCCGGAGCGGCGCAGCCGCGTTATGTCTCCCAAGGAAAAGGAGATCATCGCCTATCATGAAGCCGGGCACGCCGTAGCGATGCACGTACTTCCCAAACATGATCCTGTACACAAGGTGACCATCGTGCCCAGGGGCATGGCAGGCGGCTATACGATGCCCTTGCCTGAGGAAGAGTCCAACCTAAGCACCAGAGATAAGTTCCGTGATGAACTTGCGGCGCTGTTGGGGGGGCGGGTCGCGGAGGAAATCCGGTTCGAGGATATCACAACCGGGGCCAGCAACGATTTGGAACGCGTTACGAACATGGCGCGCTTGATGATTACTCAGTGGGGTATGAGCGAGACGCTTGGCCCGGTCCAATACGGTGAACGCGAAGAGATGGTTTTCCTGGGGCGAGGAATCGCCGAGACTCGTAATTACAGCGACAAGGTTGCGCAGGAGATCGATGAAGAGGTTCGCAACCTGGTTGACGAGGCACACCGCCGCTGCCACGAGATTCTGACCTCCTACGAGGACCGCCTTGATGCTGTGGCAGCGGCTCTGCTGGAACAGGAGACTTTGCATGCTTCGGAGTTCGAGGCCATCATGCGCGGCGAAGACCCATTCCAATCGCTTGACGACATCGAGACACGACAGACCAGCGGCACACCGACCTCCGAGAGAGACGGCAGCGAACGGTCTCAAGAGGAAGATAGCCGTGATCAGGGACTGGACTTGAGCGGAGGGACATTGCCCGCACCAGCCTGACAGGGCCAACTCGCCCGCAACCAGACCAGCTTGTCCTTGCTGTAGCCTGGCCTCGCCCAGTTGGGCGAGGTCTTCTCACATAGTAATCTCCTCTGACCCATTAGATCGCAGGCACAGACTAAATCGTGTCCCGTCTGCTATATCACCTTGACCGAATGATGCTAGCCGGAACACCGGCCGTCCGCTGGATAGACGGCCTGCTTCTGGTCATCGGCGCTATGGCCGGTTTTGGGTTCGTACCCGGTCGATTCCTTACGACGGGGATTTGCCTTGTCCTGTTCGTTTCCTTTATCTGGCTTCGCCGCCACTGGCGTAGCCGGGACTACGTACAGTTTCGCGAACTGGCGACACCTTCGGTCACGCCGCAGCCATTGGCCCCTAAGGACAGCGTGCCGATCCACGCCAGTGGATACTTCACAGTCGAGGAGAAAAGCGAACGGTTTGCCTGGTTACAGGGGTATTTCCGCACGTTTGCGACCCGGGAACACGCTGTGATCTGTCTCGTACAGCCTAAACGCTTTCTGCTGGCGGAGTGGCCCGAAAAGGATGTTGGGATGTGGTACGTCTTCTTCTTCCCCAAGTCTGTCCGCAGCGTCCGCTATGGTATGGTCAGATTCGGAAGCACGACACAGACTTGCCTGGCTATCGAACATGAGATTCTCATCCCCAAGCGCGGACGCTTCAGTAGAGAACGTACGGTTCAGGAAACTGTTCTACTGGCGTCGCCGACAGAAGAGGATACGCTCCGAATCCTGGCGGACCTTCTCCATGACAGGGAAGCAAAAGAAGAAAAAGACATTGCTCCTAAGCAGCCCAATCCCCAGCCTGACCCGGCCCACAACGGACAGGTGAAGATCCCTATGGGGGAAACACGCCGTTTGGATTGACGGAACAGAGGGCCAGCGAGCTCAACTCTGAGAATGACCTCGTCGCAAGCCAACCGCCCATCGTGGGATGAGTACTTTCTTCACATCGCCTTCACCGTGGCCACACGCAGCACCTGTGATCGCGCCCACGTGGGCGCTGTTATCGTCCGAGACAGACGCATTCTGACGACTGGCTACAACGGTGCGCCAACCGGTCTACCGCACTGCGACGATGTCGGGCACCTGATCATAGACGGCCACTGCCTGCGTCCCCTTCACGCCGAACAGAACGCCATCATCCAGGCCGCGCTCCACGGCGTGGGTACCGCTGGCAGCATGATCTATGTGACCCACCAGCCTTGCATCACCTGTGCCAAGATGATAATCAATGCGGGTATAGAAAGAGTCGTTTACGTCGGCACTTACCAGGACGAGAACAGTCGTCTTTTCCTGCAGGAGGCGGACGTTTCTCTTGTCCAGATGCCCGCGCCCAAACCTCGAAACGAATGCCCCGAGTAGCAGAATGACTGCGCTGCCTAGAAGAAGGGCAACGTCTGGACAATCTCTCGTGTTCTCTCGTGGATTTCTCGTCAGACGTTGAAACGAGCGCCCTTCAGTCCGGGGCGCCGCTACCCCCTCCAATTCCGGTAATTCAGGCTGATTCTACTTATCTCGGCCCAGACCCTGAATCCGCATTCTGTCTGACCACAACTGTGTCATCAGTGGGTCGTCCAGCCCTCTACAGCGAGTTACGACACAATTGCCACTGAGAATTGACAATCTGTACCTATTGAGATATATTCGGTTGCAACAACTGAACAATAATGACTGTGAACCGGAATAGTAGCGCTCAGAGCGGGCTCCAGAGAGTCCCGGACAGGTGGAAGCGGGACAGCGGCGCAGAGTGTGAATGGACCGGGGAGTTGGACGGCGAACTGTGGACACGTACCGATATTGGGGCCATTTGGCTTCCCACTAAAGTGAAGTGCCACGTACTAGCCGGATCCGGAGACGCCACCGTTATCAGGGCGCTGTGACTCAGGCGACTGCGAAGGCAACCGATATCGTCTGAGCGCGATGAGTGAGACTGGTGCGAGCATCCCTTGCGTTTCATGCGAGGGATTTTTGTTGTCCATAGGTCGCCAGTCTAAACAGGGTGGCACCGCGGGCGTCATGACGGACCTCGTCCCTTCAAGCAGTAGCTTATGACTGCTATGGGAGACGGGGTTTTTTGTTGGGATAGAAACTAGGTCAGGATTCGAAGGAAGAGGAGAGGGTACATGGCAACCTATAGTCCTTCACTGGAAGAGGTAAGGGAGTTCGCGGCCTGCGGCAATACGATCCCGGTGTTCCGAGAACTGCCTGCCGACCTGGAGACACCGGTCTCTGTCTACCTGAAATTGCGCAACGGCGGCCCTTCTTTTCTGCTGGAATCGGTGGTGAAAGGGGAGCAGGTTGGCCGGTACAGCTTCCTGGGTGTGCGTCCGCCGCTAACACTGTGCGCACAAGGGGACAGGCTGGTCATCGGCGGGACCGACGGCGCCGAGCTGGAACGCCGGAATGGCGACCCGTTCGAGGCTGTGCGCAGCCTCTTGGCAGAACGCTGCCCGGTGGAGGTCCCAGGGCTGCCTCGCTTTTCTGGAGGGGCGGTCGGCTACTTTGGATACGACACCGTGCGCTTCGTCGAGCGTCTGCCTACTACAGCCAAGAGAAAGCTGGCCATACCGGACATGTTGTTGCTTTTCAGCGACAACCTCGTGGTCTTCGACCATGTGCAACACAAATTGCTCGTCATCGCCAACATGCAGACGCCAGGTCAGGACCTGACAACCGACGAGCAGATTGAAGCGGCCTACGCCGATGCAGTTTCTCGCATCGATGCGATTGTCAGCGACGTGCGCCAACCTCTTACTCCGCCGGTGAATTCCCCTGTTGAGGGTGAGGCCGAGTGGCGCAGCAATTTTGCCAAAGAGGAGTACGAAGAGATTGTGCGCCAGGCAAAGGAGTATATCGCTGCCGGCGACATTTTTCAGGTCGTACCCAGCCAGCGCCTCAGCCGCTCGACGGACGCGGAGCCGTTTGCGATTTACCGCGCCCTGCGCATGTTGAACCCGTCGCCCTATATGTACTTCCTGGAATTCAACGGCGTAGCCGGCTTGGAAGAGAGTTCCGGAACCGAAGAACCGTTGTGGATCATCGGGTCCAGCCCGGAAATGCACGTCAGGCTCGAAGACGGCCGCGCCTTCCTGCACCCAATTGCGGGAACGCGCAGG
>VYDA01000615.1 GCA_009843665.1 Caldilineaceae bacterium SB0675_bin_29
TCCTTGGACATGCCCCATACCACTCTGATACACTGGAGCACATCCCATCACCGCCTGTAACCGCTCACAGAAAGGCCCCAACGTGAAGATCCTCGTAACCGGCGGCACAGGCCGGGTCGGCGCCAATCTGGTCCCCCTTCTCCTTGCCGCAGGTCACGAAGTCCGCGCCCTCCTCTACCCCGGCGACGCCAGCCGCGCCCACAAGCTGGACGCCTTCACCTACGTCGAAACCGTCACCGGCGACCTGCGCAACCTCGACGACGTCAGCCGGGCCGTCCATGGCGTTGACGCCGTCTACCACCTGGCCGCTGCCTTCATGGCCCCTTTCGACAACCGCCAGTACTTGGACATCAACGCCATGGGCACGCTCAACCTGCTCGAAAGCCTGCGCGCCTACTGCCCCAATCTCCACCGCTTCGTCTATGCCAGCACCGTCGCCGTCTACCTGCGCCTCGAAGAGAATGGCCGCTACTTCGAAGAACCGGTACGCGAGGAAATGACCGCCCGCTATCACCAGATGCCCTACTTTCTCACCAAGTGGATCGGTGAAGAGCTGACCATGACCTACCACCACCAGTTCGGCCTGCCCGCGACCTCCTTCCGCTTCTCCACAATTTTCGAGCCGAGTGAGTTCCTTAACGACGCCGGCCTGCCCAAAGTCCTCGCCTTCAGCTCAGCCTACGAGCAGCACAAGTCCATGAAAAGCAACGACCCGGACACACGGGCCATGATCGACACCGTCATCTCCCAGTGGACCGGCGAAGACCAGCTTCTTCTCAGTCGCAACCCCAACGGTGTCCCCTACAAAGAGCACTTCAGCGACGTGCGCGACATCGCCCGCGGCCTCCTCCTGGCCATCGAAAGAGAGGAAGCCGTCGGCGAAGAATTCAACCTCGCCGGCAACGTGATCATAGACTGGGGCGAAGCCGTCCCTCTCCTCGCCGACCGCTTCGGCGTCAGCTACGCCGACGCCCGCCTGCCGACCCCGGTCCATTACACGCTCGATCTGACCAGGATCCGGACCCGGCTCGGCTTCGAACCGCAGCACGACCTTGACAGCGTCATCGCCACCGCCCAAGCCATCCGCCGTGGCGCAGAAACCGACGTCGTCCCCACCGGCATCCGCTACGGTAAAAGTTGATGCCGCGTTCTCCGGCCCAACAAACGATCAATCTGTCCCCGCTCAAGTATCGCCCCGAAGACATCCCTCCATCCTCTGCCATCCCGAAAATCCTAGAGAATCCTGCAAATCCTGATTCAGACAACAAACCCAGCCACCAAGCCGGCCCCGTCGTTTGGCAGGAAGATTCAGGTGCCGGATAATTAGCAATTGGTTGCCCGTCCTGTCCTGTTCACAAAAACACACCCGGAATGCAGCCGGTGCTCTTTACTTTCACCAGTTCCTGAGAAACACGGAAACCTGAACCTGAGAATCCGAAAGGTCCCGCAATGAAAATCCTGGTAACCGGCGGCACCGGCCGCATCGGCGCCAATCTGGTCACCCGTCTCCTCGACAAAGGACACGACGTCCGTTCACTCGTCTATCCCGGCGACGCCAGCCGCGCCCACAAATTGGATACCTACGCCAACGTCGAAACCGTGACCGGCGACCTGCGCAACCTCGAGGACGTCCGCAGCGCCGTCAAAGGCGTTGACGCCATCTACCACATCGCCGCAGCCTTCGGCGGCCCCTTCGACAATCGCCAGTACCTCGACATAAACGCCATGGGCACGCTCAATCTGCTCGAAAGCGTTCGCACCGAATGCCCCAATCTCCACCGCTTCATCTACGCCTGCACCGAGGCCGTCTACTGGAAGCTGGAGGACTACGGCCGCTACTTTGAAGAGCCGGTTACCGAGGACATGGTCGCCCGCTACCACCATATGCCCTACTTTCTCACCAAATGGATCGGCGAAGAGCTTGTCATGGCCTACTACTACCAGTACCAGGTTCCTTCGACCTCCTTCCGCTTCTCCACCGTGATCGAGCCCAGCGAATTCTTCAACGAGGCCGGCATACCCATGCGCCTCGCCTTCAGCAGTTCATACGAGCGCTACAAATCGGACAACAGCGATGATCCGGACACGCAGGCAATGCTCGACGACCTCAGAGCCAAGTGGACCGGCGAAGATCAGCTCCTTCTCAGCCGCAATCCCAACGGAGTCCCCCACAAACAGCACTTCTGCGATGTGCGCGACATCGCCCGCGGCCTCGTATTGGGCATCGAAAGAGAGGAAGCCGTAGGCGAAGAGTTTACCTTGGGGGGCGCCGCCATCATCGACTGGGGAGTGGCCGTCCCCTGGCTGGCCGAACGCTACGGCCTCACTCATGCCGACGCCCGCCTGCCCGAGGCCAACTACTTCACCCTCGATCTGACCAAAATTAAGACTCGCCTCGGATTCCAACCCAAGCACGACCTCGTCAATATCGTCGAGACCGCAGAAGCCATCCGCCGCGGCGAGGAAACGGATGTCGTTCCCACCGGCATTCGCTACGGAGAAAGCTGAAGCATTGCCCTTGCCCTCCACCCCGTCAAGGTGTTCCCAAACCTGAAAGAAGGAGGAAGACTTCAGATGAACAGTGCTACGATCTCCGCCATCGAATGGGGCACGCTCGTCGGCCAGCGCCCCCGCCAGGCCGGCTGCAACTCTCGCGGGCCCGTTCACGGCAACGAAGTCCGGGTCCCTCTCGCCCGCATTACCACGTCAGATGGAACAACCGGATTCGGCGCCTGCGGGCGCTTGACCCAGCAGGAAGCCCACGCCTTCCTGGGCGAAAAAGTCGAAGACCTCATCGACACGGCAAACGGCGTCGCGCCGCGCGCCGCCTCGCTCGAATTCCCGCTCTGGGATCTGCTGGGCCGGCGCACCGGCCGCCCTGTCTACCAGCTCCTGGCCGAAGCGGCCGGCAAAACAGTCTCTGAAGCCCCGCTCGTTCGCTGCTACGACACCTCCCTCTACATCGACGACCTGCACCTCGCCACCGACGAAGAAGGCGCCGCCCTCATCGCCTCCGAAGCCCGCTTCGGCTATGAGAACGGCCACCGCTCCTTCAAAATCAAAGTCGGCCGCGGCGCCCGCCACATGCCCCTCCTTGAAGGCAACCGCCGCGACGTCGCCGTGATTCGCGCCGTGCGCACCGAAGTCGGCCCCGACGCCGCCATCCTCATCGATGCCAACAACGGCTACAATCTCAACATCTCCAAACAGGTCCTCGCCGAGACCGCTGACTGTAACGTCTTCTGGCTCGAAGAGGCCTTCCACGAGGACGGCCTGCTCTACGAGGACCTCCATGACTGGATCGAGCGCGAAGGACTGTCCACCAACATCGCCGACGGCGAGGGCCTCGCCTCCCCCATGCTCATGGACTATGCCCGCGACGGTTTCGTCGACATCATCCAGTACGACATCTTCAGTCACGGCATGACCAGCTGGCTCAAGACCGGCGCCCGCCTGGACGGTTGGAATGTAAGGACCGCGCCCCATCACTACGGGCGCCACATCGGCAACTATGTCTCCGGCCATCTCGCCGCCGCCGTCGACGGCTTCCTCTTCATCGAGTGGGACGAATGCACCACGCCCGGGCTCGACGGCTCCGCCTACCAGGTGGAAGAAGGACATGTGCGCATGCCCGACGCCCCCGGCTTCGCTCTGACCCTGGACGAGCAGCTCTTCCAGCAAGCTGTCTCTTCCAGCGGCTTTGCCGTACGCCGGTAACGGAGCCGGCCCCGTCAACCGCTGAAGTCGGCGCCGTCTTCACGGCGATTCCAGAGCCTCGCTGACGCAAGAGGATCACAATATTGGCGCTGGCGTGCAATCTTTTCTACAATTCCCGATAGCGAATCAAAACGCTCAGGAGATTTGCAAGTGTCCGGCCCACGCATTGCCTCAATCGAACTGGGAACTCTCGTAGGCCGGCGGCCCCGCTTGGCTGGCTACAACGCCCGCAAAAAAGACGATCACGGTTGGGAAGCCCCGGTTTCGCTGGCCCGCGTCACAACTGCCGACGGTGCTGCCGGCTTCGGCGTCAGCAATTTAACCCGCCAGCAGGCCGAGTCCTTCCTCGAAAAACCTCTGCACGAGCTGATCACCGCCGAAAACGGAGTCGACCCAAAGGCCTTCGCCCTTGAGACGCCCCTCTGGGACCTTCTCGGCCAGCGCGCCGGCCTACCCGTCTACCGGATCCTGGCAGACCGCGCCGGCAGGAAAGTGGCGGAGCCCCTGCGCGTGCCCTGCTACGACACCACCCTCCTGATCGATGACCTGCACCTTCCCACCCACGCAGAAGGCGCCGCCCTGATCGCCTCGGAGGCCCGCTTCGGCTACGAACAGGGGCACCGCGCCTTCAAGATCAAAGTCGGCCGCGGCGCCCGTCACATGCCCCTTGAAGAAGGCAACTGCCGCGACATCGCCGTCGTCCGCGCTGTCCGTGCCGCCGTCGGCCCTGATGCCACAATCCTCATCGACGCCAACAACGGCTATACCCTTAACATCGCCAAACATATCCTCAGCGAAACCGCCGGCTGCAACCTCTTCTGGCTGGAGGAGGCCTTCCACGAGGACGATGAGCTCTACGAGGATCTGCACGCCTGGATCGAGCGCGAAGGTCTGTCCGTCCTCATCGCCGACGGCGAAGGAGCGGCCTCCCCTCACCTCCTGGCTTATGCCCGCAGAGGGATAGTCGATGTCATTCAATACGACATCTTCAGCTACGGCCTGACAAAATGGCTGCAAACCGCCCCCAAACTCGACGCCTGGAACGTCCGCACCGCCCCACACCACTACGGACGGCACCTGGGCAACTTCGTCTCCGGCCACCTCGCCCCCGCCGCCGAAAACTTCGCCTTCGTCGAATGGGATGAGCTCTCCACGCCCGGACTTGACAGCTCCGCCTACGCCGTGGAAAACGGAATGGTCAGCCTGCCCGACGCGCCCGGCTTTGGCCTTAACTTGGATGACGACCTCTTCCGGAAAGCCGTGAAGGAAAACGGATTCGTCGTCAAGTGCACATAGAATGGACTGTATTTTAAGACCAGTGTTCCACCTCCCTTTAAACGCTACCATCGAGTTGAGCAATGCCTGATACCCCCTCAATGCAGGAAACGATCCGCCGTCTGCACCAATACTGGGCCGCGCACGGCTGCCAGATCTGGCAGCCACACAGCGAAAAACTGGGCGCCGGCACCATGAATCCCGCCACCGTCCTTCGCGTCCTCGGCCCCGAACCCTGGAACGTCGCCTACGTAGAGCCCTCCTTCCGCGCCGATGACGGCCGCTACGCCGAAAACCCCAACCGCATGCAGATGCACACCCAATACCAGGTGATCCTCAAACCGGATCCCGGTAACCCCCAGGAGCTCTACCTGAGCAGCCTCGAAGCCATCGGCCTGCAGCGCGACCGCCACGACATACGCTTCGTCGAGGACAACTGGGAATCACCCGCCCTCGGCGCTTGGGGCCTCGGCTGGGAAGTCTGGCTCGACGGCCAGGAGATAACCCAGTTCACCTACTTCCAACAGGCCGGCGGCGTCAGCCTCGACCCCGTCAGCGTCGAGATTACCTACGGGCTGGAGCGCATCGTCATGTATCTCCAGCAGCGCACCGAGGTCTGGTCTATCGACTTCGACGGCGTCCACACCTACGGCGAAATCTACCGCCAGCAGGAGATCGAACACTGTATCTACAACTTCGAGCTGGCCGACGTCGAGCGCCAGCGCACCATGTGCGATCTCTACCACGCCGAGGCCGAAGCCTGCATCGAACGCGGCCTCGTCGCCCCCGCCCACGACTACGTCCTACGCCAGAGCCAGGCCTTCAACATTCTCGACACCCGCGGCGCCATCGGCGTCACCGAACGCGCCAAGTTCTTCGCCGCCATGCGCAACCAGGCCCGCCGCATCTCCGAACTCTACGTCGAGCAACGCCAGCGCGAGGAGTACCCCTGGCTTGACGACAGCCAGGAGGCCCAGCACGAAGAGCAGAAACGCAACGGGACACAGGACGCCGTACTGCTAAAGGAATCTGAGCAGGCATCCGAACCCCAGTCGCTCCTCATCGAGCTGGGCAGCGAAGAACTGCCCGCAGGCGATGTACCCGTCGGCATCAATCAGATGGAGCTGCGGCTGGCCGAACTTCTGGATCAGGCTCGCCTGACTTACGCAGACCTCTCCGTCTCCGGCACGACCCGCCGCCTCGTGGCCCACGTACAGGACCTGAACCCCCGCCAGCAGGACGTGATCGTCGAACGCAGGGGGCCGCCCGCCGACCGCGCCTTCGACGCCGGCGGCCAGCCCACAAGAGCCGCCACAGGCTTCGCCCGCGGTCAAGGCGTTCAACCCGCAGACCTCATCGTGCGCGACAACTATGTCTACGCCGTGACCATACTGGAAGGCGAACCGGCCGCCGCCGTCCTCCCGCAGCTGATCCAGGACCTGCTCGACGGCATGCAGTGGGGCAGGACGATGCGCTGGAACCGCAGCAACAAGAGCTATCCCCGCCCCCTTCGCTGGATCGTCGCCCTCTACGGGTCCGAGGTCATCCCCTTGTCATGGGCCCATGTCAGCAGCGGACGCAACAGCCGTGGACCCCGCTTCCGCGACGCCCAGGCCCGCCTCCCCGCAGGCGAATTCACTACCTTCACCATCGCCGATGCCGACAGCTACTTCGCCGCCGCCGCCGCCCAGGGCATCCAGCTCAACCGCCAGGACCGCCGTAGCCTCATCGCCGCCGCCGTGCACAAAGCAGCCGCCCGCGCTCGCGAGCTAAATGCAGCAGGCGCCGATCCGCTCCCGCCGGGTGCCTACCAGTGGGAGCCGGACGAAGAGCTTCTGGACGAAGTCACCGATCTGGTGGAAGCGCCCCAGGCCGTACTGGGCGCCTTTGAAACCCGGTACCTGGACCTGCCGCAGCCGATCCTCACCGCGGTCATGAAAAAGCACCAGCGCTACTTCCCTGTCGTCACCAGACCGTCGGATTCTGCCGCCGAACCCGCACTTGCGCCCCGCTTTGTCACCATAGCCAACGACGATGCCCTGCAACATCCCGATGTCGTGCGCCAGGGCAATGAAGGCGTCATCCGCGCCCGCTACGCCGATGCCGAATTCTTTTACAAGCAGGATACCGCCAAGCCCTTCGACACCTTTACCCAGCGACTCGAAACACTTACTTTCCACGCCAGGCTTGGGTCAATGCTAGACAAGGCTGGTCGCCTCCAGTCCCTGGCCCCCCATATCGCACAGATGCTCCGCGCCGGCAAACAGGATGTGGAGACCGCCCGCCAGGCCGCAGCGCTATGCAAGACCGACCTGGTCACATCCATGGTGGTCGAAATGACCAGTCTGCAGGGGATAATGGGCGAAATCTACGCCCTCCGCAGCGGCCAACGCCCCGGCGTCGCTCAGGCTATCCGCGAGCACTACCTGCCCCGCTTCGACGGCGACACCATTCCCGCAAGCAGTGCCGGCCTTGCCCTCAGCCTCGCCGATAAGCTGGACAGCCTCGTCGGCCTTTTCGGCGTCGGCGTCACCCCCAGCGGTAGCGCCGATCCATTCGGCCTGCGCCGTGCCGCCCTGGGCATTGTCAACGCGCTTACACTCGCCAATCTCCCGTTCGATCTGACCGCCGCTCTCCAGCAGGCTGCCTCCCAATACCGAACGCTTCTGTCGGACGATGCCGTCCCCAACGCCCGCGACTTCGTCATTCGCCGCCTGGAAAGGAAGCTCCGCGACCTCGGCCATCCGCCCGACGTCGTCGACGCCGTCCTGGCCGCCCGCGGCGACGACCCCTTCGCGGCAGTCGGCGCCGTCCACCATCTGGCCGCGGCCGTCTCCTCCCCCGACTGGGAAGAGACCCTGACCGCCTATGCCCGCTGTGCTCGCATCGTGCGCAGCATCGACCGCGAACTGCCCTTGCAGCCCGCCGCCTACCGGGAGAAAGTGGAACACGACCTGCACAGCGCCTGCGAAGGCGCGGCCGCAAAGCTGGACGCTGCCGAAGACGTCGCCGCGTCTCTTGGTCACGTCCTCGCAGGCTTGGTCACACCCATCAACATCTACTTTGACACCGTGCTTGTGAACGCCGAAAACGAGGATCTGCGCCAAGCCCGCCAGGCCCTGATCCAGCGCATCGCCAGTCTCCCGGCCCCTGTAGCCGACCTCAGCCGTCTGCAAGGATTCTGATCGACTGAACTGTCCACGCC
>VYDA01000651.1:0-3799 GCA_009843665.1 Caldilineaceae bacterium SB0675_bin_29
CTACGATGTCCTGCGCCCGGCCCGCTTCATCGGCCTGGAGAACTACATTGAGCTGTTCGGCAAGGATGAGACCTTCCGCACGGTTCTTGGCAATACCGTCTACCTGGTGGTGATCGGCGTGCCGGCCGGGCTGGTGGTGGCCTTTCTGCTGGCCAGTCTTCTCAATCGCGAGATGAAGCTGCGGCCGCTCTTCCGCACTATCTTCTTCCTGCCGGTGCTGGTGCCGGCCGTGGCCTCGGCGGAGGTGTGGCGCTGGGTCTACAACACCAACTATGGGGTGATCAACTCCGTTATCAAGAGTTGGGGGTGGGCGGTCATCCCCTTCATCTCTTCGATGGAGTTGGCGAAACCGTCCCTGATCCTCATCCACGTGTGGGCGCAGGGCACCGCCATCGTCATCTTCCTGGCGGCACTGCAGGACGTGCCCAGTTCGCTGATGGACGCAGCCAAGGTCGACGGCGCCAACGCTCTACAACGCTTCTGGCACGTCACCATTCCCATCTGTACGCCGGCGATCCTGTTCGTGATGTTGACCGGCATGATCGGGATGTTCCAGTATTTCACGCTTGGCTGGCTGCTCACCCAGGGCGGACCCAACGAATCGACCGAGTTTTTCAGCCTTTATCTCTATCGCAACGCTTTTCAGTTCTTCAAGATGGGGTACGCCTCGGCCCAGGCCTGGATCCTGTTTGTCATTATCCTCGCTTTTACGCTGCTGATTTTCCGCAGCTCGGCGCGCTGGGTCTACTACGCTGGAGAATCTGACTAGCTGCAAGCGTCAGCTGCCAACCACGATCATGCAACAAACCGAAGCCATCGCCAGCAGCCCAACACAGCATCTCCCGCTTTCGCAACGCGCGCCTTTCAGGGCGGTACAACGCGCGCTCTTTTACGTGATGATGGTTGCGCTGGCGCTTATTTTTGCCGGGCCTCTGCTGTGGATGCTCTCCACTTCTCTCAAGACCGACCCCCAGGTATACACAGTGCCGCCAATCTGGATTCCCAATCCCGTGCGCCTGATCAACTATCCGGAAGCGCTCGCCTCCCGCCCCTTCGAGATTTATACGTATAACACGTTGAGATACGCCCTCGGCGCGGTGGCCGGTGCTCTGATCTCCAATACGCTGGTCGCATACGGTTTCGCCCGCATCCGCTGGCCCGGTCGGGATATTTTCTTCATCATCTGCCTTTCGACGATGATGATCCCGTTCCAGGTTCGCATGATCCCGCTCTATCTCACCTTCAAGAATCTCGGCTGGCTCAACACTTATCTGCCTCTCATTGTGCCGACTTTTCTTGGGGTGAACGCTTACTATACCTTCCTGCTGCGCCAGTTCTTCCTCACCATTCCCAGCGAACTGTCCGACGCAGCGCGCGTTGACGGCTGCACAGAGTTGGGCATCCTTATCCGCATCATCCTGCCCCTGGCAAAGCCGGCGCTGGCCGTCATCGGGCTGATCCAGTTCATGTTCGCTTGGGACAATTATATTGGACCGCTCATCTATCTCAATAGCGAGGCGCTATATCCGATCGCGCTCGGCCTGCAACAGTTCCGCACCATGTTCCAGGAAGAGCTGATGTGGCCCTATATGATGGCGGCCAGCACCGCGGCGACCGCGCCGGTCATCATCCTCTACTTCTTCGTCCAGCGCACCTTCGTAGAGGGCATCTCCATCACCGGTCTGAAGGGATAACTTGCTGGCTCGTGGTTCACGGCCCGTGTCCTGCTCTGACCGGCGGCTCTCTCGCCCAACAACTTCAATCCTATAAATCCGAGGTGAAGAACCATGCCAGCAGACAGCCGGCCCAACATTCTTTTCATCTGTGTAGACCAGTGGCGCGCCGACGCGCTCAGCCTGACCGGCCACCCTGTCGCCGAAACGCCCCACCTGGACAGGCTGGCCCGTGAGGGCATCAACTTCACACAGGCGTATGCGGCCACGCCCACCTGCGTGCCGGCGCGGGCGACGATCTTCACCGGTCTCAACCAGCGCCATACCGGCTTTGTCGGCTACAACGACCGCATCGACTGGCACTACGACTGCACGATGCCCGGCCTGCTGGCCGAGGCCGGCTACCATACGCAGTGCGTCGGCAAAATGCACACGCACCCCTCGCGCAACCTGATGGGCTTCCACAACGTCGTCCTGCATGACGGCTATCTGCACCGCGAGCGGTCTAAGCGGGACGACTACGGGCTGGTCGACGACTACACGCCGTGGCTGCGGGAGCGGCTGGGCCCGGATGCCGACTACATTGACACCGGCGTGGGCTGCAACGGCTACGCGGCGCGGCCCTGGGTGTACGACGAGATGCTGCACCCGACCAGTTGGGTCACGACGATGGGCATCGACTTTCTGCGCCGCCGCGACCCGACAAAACCGTTCTTCCTGATGCTCTCCTACCACCGCCCGCATCCGCCGCTGGACCCGCCCGCGGCTTTCATGGACCGCTATATGAGCAAGCCGCTGCCGGACCCAATCATGGGGGACTGGGCGCCCGACAGTCTGCCGGTGCGCGGGCTGGATAGCCCGATCCCGACCGATGCGGCGCAGCGCGACTACGCGCGTCGCGCCTACTACGCCCAGATCAGCCATATCGACTACAGCCTCAACCGCGTGTTCCAGGCGCTGTTTGAGAACGGTGAGCTTGACAATACCGCCATCGTGTTCACCGCGGACCACGGTGAGATGCTCTATGACCACAACCATGTGGCCAAAGGCTATCCATTCGACAGTTCGGCGCGCCTACCCTTCATTCTGCGGCTGCCGCACGCGGGCAGCCCGCACCATCAGGCGAGACAGGCGGACGAGCCGTTGCGCGAAGTGCACCAGGTGGTCGAGCTACGCGATCTGCTGCCGACTTTCTGCGACCTCGCCGGATGCGACACGCCCGCGCCCGTCGACGGACGCAGTATCCTGCCACTGGCGCGCGGCGAGACTGGCGGCTGGCGCGAGCATCTGCACGGTGAACATTTCATGAACGCGGATTCCAACCAGTGGCTGACCGACGGCCGCGAGAAATATATCTGGTACAGCCAGAGCGGTCGCGAGCTACTCTTCGACCTGGAGGAAGACCCGACCGAACTACACGATCTGGCCGCGGCGCGACCGGAGCGCGTAGCCTTCTGGCGCGAACGGCTGATGGCGGAGCTGGATGGCCGCGAGGAGGGATTTGTGCAGAACGGGGAGCTGGTGAACGGCATGCCGCAGAGCCCGACGCTGGTCGACGCCGGGCATTATCGGGAGCGGTGAACAGGCGGCAGAAGATTGACCGCGAACGCTAGTAGACCGGAATCCCTTCCCTCCTCAAGATGCGGTGCACGTTGGCCGCGGCCAGCGGATACTTCTCGTTGGGCAGGTGTTCGAGCATCATGTAGCCGTCGGGCTGCGCCTCGTGCCACAGGCGTAACGCGGTCCCCAGGTCCAGCTCGCCCTCGCCCGGGACCTCTTCATCCATATGGATCACGAAACCGTCGCGCACACTGATGTCCTTACAGTGTGCAATGGCGCTGATCGGCCCCATACATTCGAAGATATGGCGTAAACGGGCCCTGCTGTCATAGACCTGGTGCAGCGCCTGGAAGTGATTGACGTAGTCCATCACGACGCGCAGCCGCGGGCTGCCCACATCGCGAATGACGGCGCGATTGAACTCGGGCGAGTTCATAATCGTCAGCAGGTGCGTTTCGACGGCGACCGTCTGGCCTATCGATTCGGCCGCTTCGGCCAGCCAGGAGAGGGATTCCAGCAGCACGCCGCGGCGCCACGGCCGGTGATTCTCCGGGTGCGGGCTGTAG
>VYDA01000651.1:3809-5917 GCA_009843665.1 Caldilineaceae bacterium SB0675_bin_29
ACGCACCTCCTCGTCAGGGTCGAAGAGACACTCCTTGAAGCCGATACCAACCTGCACAAGGTCCATGCCCTCGTCGGCGAAGAGCCGCCGCACGCGCTGCCAGACCGGCGCCGAGGCCGGCGGTGAACCGGTGGCAGAGACGGAGAGAGCCCCTCCTGTCAGTCCCAACTCGCGAATCGCAACCAGATGCGGGCCGTGAATATCGGCGGGATCCGGCGGCAACATGCCGACAACGCCTAATCTCATAGGTCAGCTCCATATAGTGATCGGTGGTCAGTGCAACGGTTGGCCACCTTTGACGCGCCAAGACCCGCTAAGTTGACAATCGGTATACATAAAGTAGAATCGGGTCGTTCTCACCAGAACATACCCGCACATATTTTTGAAAAACGCAAACGGCTGGCCCGATGCTTGCAGACGGGGCCAGCGCCCCGAGGAGGAAACAGGTGGCCGATAAGGAGATCAGTCCTCCTGATCTGGCGCGAGTGTTCGCCTATGTCGACGCGCACCAGCAGGAGTTCATTGACCGGCTGCTGGCCTATGTCGCGCAGCCCAGCATCAGCGCCCACGGAGTCGGGATCAGAGAGACAGCTGACTTTCTGCTCGGTTATCTGCAGGAACTGGGGATGGAGTCGCAGCTGCTGGAAGGCCCGGGCTGGCCCTACGTATACGGCCGGCACGGGGGGAGTCCGCACACGCCGACGGTGCTGCTCTACGGCCACTACGACGTGCAGCCGCCCGACCCCCTGGACGCCTGGAACTCGCCGCCATTCGAGCCGGAGATACGCGACGGACGCATCTGGGGGCGGGGTGTGGGCGACAACAAGGGGCAGCACCTGGCCCAGCTTCTGGCGATCGAGTCGTGGCTGGCGGTCACGGGCGGTCTGCCGTGCAACGTGATCGTCCTGCTGGAGGGCGAGGAGGAGGTCGGCAGCCCGCATATCAGCGACTGCGTGCGCGATCACCGCGCCCTGCTGGCCGGCGCCGACCTGGTGATCACCGCGGACGGCCCCGTGCACGAGAGCGGGCGGCCCTGTATCAAGTTCGGCCCGCGCGGGATCGCCTCGTTTGAACTGCGGGCGGTGCACGCGCAGAGGGACTTCCACTCCGGCAACTGGGGCGGCGTCGCGCCCAACCCGATCTGGACGCTGGTGCATCTGCTGGCGACGATGAAGGACAGACGCGGCACCATCACCATCGACGGATTCTACGACAACGTCGCGCCGCTCAACGAGTTGGAACGCGAGGCATTGGACGCGTTGCCGGTTGATGTGGCGGCGGTGATGGAGGGCGCAGGCCTGACACGACTGGACGAACCCCAGGAACGGCCCTTCTTCGACCGCCTCGCGGCCTGGCCGACTTTCACGATCAACGGCTTTCACGGCGGCTACGGTGGACCTGGGATGAAAACGGTGCTCCCTAACGAAGCGACAGTGAAATGCGATATGCGCCTGGTCGAGAACCAGCGCGTCGACGAGATCCTGGACAAGGTGGAGGCGCATGTCCGCCGCCACGCACCCGAGGTGGAGATGATCCGCCAAGGGGGCATGGAGCCGTCGCGCACGCCGCTGGACTCGCCCTACACGCGCCCGCTGCAGCGGGCCTTTCGCGCGGCCCAGGGCATCGACCCGCTGCTGATCCCGGCGATGGGCGGCAGCCTGCCCGACTACGCCTGGACGAAGATACTCGGCGTCCACTCCTTCACCACGCCCTACGCCAACCATGACGAATCCAACCACGCCCCCAATGAAAACCTGGAGGTGCGGCGCTTCATCGACGGCATTCGCACCGGCGCCGCCGTACTGGCCTATCTGGGCGAAGAGAGTTGAGTGGCGTAGCAGCAACCTTTTGCCTGGCAATATCGTCCTGTAAATAGCAAGAGAATAGTACGATAATCTCGAAAGGAACCGTCATGTTACGCTTAGGCATCATCGGATATGGCCGCCGCATTTCAAACATGGCCAAAGGACTGGACATCTTCGACATCCCTTATCGGATTACGGCCGTCGCCGACCCGCGCAGCGACCGCATCCAGGCGGACAACGATCCCTTCCTCGCCGACGCCCGCTTCTACGACTCGGCCGACGAACTGCTGGCCAAGGCCGACG
>VYDA01000651.1:5927-8178 GCA_009843665.1 Caldilineaceae bacterium SB0675_bin_29
AGGCCGACGAGCTGGACGGCATCATGATCGGGACGCGCTGCAATCTGCACACGGAGATGGCCATCAAAGTAGCGCCCACGCAACTCCCGCTCTTCCTGGAAAAGCCGGTCTCGATCACCTTCGACGAGGTGCGCCGCCTGCACGCGACCTATAAGGATCACAGTGCGCCCACCGTCGTATCTTTCCCCCTGCGGCTCAGCCCGGTCGCCCAGAAGGTGCGCGAGATCATCGAATCGGACCAGGTGGGCAGCATCGAGCAGGTGGTCGCGTTCAACGATGTCGGCTACGGCAGCGTCTACTTCAGGAGCTGGTACCGCAATTACGAGATGGATGGCGGGCTGTGGCTGCAGAAGTTCACGCACGACGTCGACTATATCAACTATCTGCTCGACGCGCGCCCGCACTGGGTGAGTGCGATGAACTCCCGCCGCGTCTACGGCGGCGACAAACCTTGGGATCTGCAATGCAACAGTTGCCCGGAGCAGGAGACATGCCCGGAAAGCCCCTTCGTACGCTTCCGCAGCGGCTTTGAAGGCGGCCGCGTCCGCTTTGCCGAGGAGCAGGTCTACCGCGACGATCAGTTCTGCGTCTTCTCCGAGGGGCATCAGCTGCAGGACAATGGCACCTGCATGTTGGAGTATGAAAACGGCGTCCAGGTCAGCTACACGCAGAACTTCTTCACCCGCTACCGCGGCGCCCGCCGCGGCGCCCGCCTTTACGGCTATCGCGGCATCATTGAGTTCAACTGGAGCGAGAACTACATCAAGATTTTCAGCCATACCTCGCCGGTGGTGGAGACGATCGACTTCAGCGGCGACATGCCCCACTTCGGCGGCGACCGCGAGCTGAGCTTCGACTTTCTGATGGCGATGCGCGACGGGCGGCCCTCCCGCAGCCCCATTGACGCCGGTATCCTCAGCGCCCTCACCTGCCTGTGGGCCCGTGAATCGGCCAACAACCGGCAAAGTTACGAGGTGGTCATGCCGGAGGCGGAAGCGGTGGTCAGTGGTTAGACCGAACCATCGAGAGTAGGTCAGAGTAGTAGCAGGAGTAGCCCTACCAGGCCGATCAGGCCAGAGATGTGGTCGATCTGGAGGATGAACCAGAGCGCGAGGCCGTGCACGGCGATGCGCGCGGCCCACACGCCCCAGCGGTGCGGCGCCGCGGCCAGCGCCGTGATCAGCACGAACCACAGGTAAGGAGTCAGCTGCCCCCACGCCATGCCGGTGCGCAGGAACTCCCACCCCGCCCAGACAAACGAGAGCGCGCGCAGCCCCGTGGCCGCGCCGGCCCGGGGATAGGCGGCCGCCAGGTGCGCCAGCCACGTCCACGGCGCGGCATACGGCGCGCCGATGAACCAGCAAGCGCCGACCGCGATCAGCCATTCCAGCGTGCCCGCGATCAACGGTGCGACCGACATCTGGCAGAAAAGACCCCAGCCGCGGTCCTGCTGAAGTAAGGACCTATAGGTAGCCACTCATCTCCTCCAGGGCTTCGTCACCGAGCGTTTTGGCGGCGCTCGCCATGTAGGCCAGCTGCTCCGAGACCAGCGACGAGAAGGCGAAGAAGAGGTTGAATGCCCGCAGCGGCGTGGTCATGTAGAAGCTGGCGTCGGTCGCCATGTCGAAGATCTGGGACGGCCAGTAGAGCGCGATCAGGAAGGACATGCCCGACCACTCCTTGGCCAGCTTGCCGTACTCGATTGTAAAGACCGAACCGTAGTTGGCGCTGTTGAACTTCAGGCTCTTGCGGCCGAGGATCGAGCCGAACAGCCAGATGTAAAAGCCCACGCCGGCCATGTAGGGGTTGGTCTTGGCGCGGTAGGCCATGCCGCTCGACACCATCTGGATGCCGGTGGTGAGCATCCAGATCAGCATCGTCATCATGACGCCCCAGTTTGAGATCGGGTTGTTGAAGAGATAGAAGAGGGTCTCCCCCTGGATGCGCCCCTGCACCCATCCCATGCTTCCGAGCAGGTCGGCGACGAACATGGCGGCCACCAGGGCCAGAATCGGTCTTGAGGAAAGGAGAGCTACACGTCCAATTGAGGTCTTGGCGATGTCGTTTTTCATGGGTCGCTCCTTGCTGTAGGGTCGAGCTTTTTGCCTGCGGTGGAGGCCGTCGGTTGCCGGGCCGCGAGGGCATATTGTTCACATAATAGCACGTATGTTCTAATATGTCAAGGGGAGATCTGGATGGGGTGCATCCCAAAATGGGGGTGAGCTATACTGAGAGGGAGGTGGTGAACTAG
>VYDA01000079.1 GCA_009843665.1 Caldilineaceae bacterium SB0675_bin_29
CTCCCAGACGCGGGACAAGACTGCGGTCGCACCGGACCAGATGATGACACTATGCGAGGAGCTGCGCGCAATCGCCGACTTTGTCCTGGTGGACTCTCCCGCTGGCATTGAACTGGGCTTTCAGAACGCGATCGCCGCAGCTTCAGAAGTGGTCATCGTTACAACGCCGGAAGTCAGCGCGCTTCGGGATGCAGATAAGGTCATCTTTCTGCTGGAGCGGGACCTGAACACACAGGCACGGTTGATCATAAATCGCTACAACCCTCGCCTGGTGCGGCGAAAAGAAATGATCTCCAAGGACGACATTCTGAGCATCCTGAGCATCGACCTGTTGGGTATCGTGCCCGATGATGATCAGATCACCGTTTCTGCGAACAAAGGATGGCCCGTTGCCCTGGAACGAAAGGAATACGTCAGCCGCGCCTATCACAATATCGCTCAGCGATTGTTGGGGTACAATGTCCCGCTGATGCATTTCCAGGAAGTCAGCTGGCCCGAACGCCTCCGTCGCCTCATTGGGCTGTAGCTGACGAAAATCCGAATAACCGATGATCAGACACTTCGATAGACCACTCTTCTTTGCGGTCTTGATGCTTTGTGGCATTGGTATTGCCATGACCTACAGTGCCACGAGCACGAACGTAGCACTGACCGACTATTGGCAAAGACAACTGTTTTTTACAATACTGGGGGCAATCGCGCTGGTTACCGCAGCGCTCTTTGACTACCGGCATCTGGAACTGCTGGCCCAACCAAGCTATTTCCTGCTCATGGTATCGTTGGTGGCAGTATATTTCGTCGGCGAAGTCAAGAACGGGGCCCAACGCTGGCTGAACTTGGGTATCGATGTACAGCCTACCGAGGCCGGCAAATTCCTGCTCATCGTTTTTTTCGCGTGGTACCTCAGCCGCTTTCAGGACCGTATTCGCAGCCTCCCTTACTTGTTGTGAGCCGTTATTCTCTGGCTCTGTCCACTCGTGTTGGTATACGTCCAACCGGATCTGGGAATGACCGTTACACTGGCGTTCATCAGCGGCACGTTGATTCTTATCAACGGCGTCCGGTTGACGCACATCTTCCTGGGCGTGGTAGCCACGGCGGCTGCGTGGCCGCTTTTGAGGGGAACGTTGCAGGACTACATGCTGAGACGAATTGAGGTCTTCCTCGATCCAGGCTCCAACGTTGACGCGGCCTTTAGTGTACAACAAGCACTGATCAGCATCGGCAACGGCGGCTGGCTAGGATTGGGTTGGGCCGAGGGTACGCAAAATCGTCTGCACTTCTTACGCGTCCGGCATACTGATTTTATTTTCAGCGTCATCGCCGAAGAACTGGGGTTCATTGGCACGGTACTGGTTCTTATGTTGCTGTTCTTCGTCATTTTGCGTTTAGTACGCATCGCTGATTTGGCACAGGACCAGTTCGGCCGTCTAATCACTTTCGGCGTTGCCTCACTGATCTTTTTTCAGAC
Source organism: Caldilineaceae bacterium SB0675_bin_29 (assembly GCA_009843665.1). Lineage (GTDB taxonomy): Bacteria > Chloroflexota > Anaerolineae > Caldilineales > Caldilineaceae > Bin5. The sequence goes on from VYDA01000079.1 coordinate 1,472, forward strand.
GTTCGTTAACGTGGGGATGAATTTGGCCATCCTGCCCGTCACCGGCATGACACTGCCCTTTCTGAGCTACGGCGGCAGCAGTCTGGTTTCGATGATGGTGGCTGTGGGTTTGGCGCAAAGTGTCGTTATGCGCCACCGAAAGATGGACTTCGCGTAGCTGCAGATATCGATGCCAGCCGGCGCAAGTCGTTGCGCCAACTTCGGATCACTGCCCCAACCCTCTCAGCAGGTCTGCCCACAACCCCGGTTGCAGGCCGATAACGACAACTGCGAGGATGGAGACGACAACGACTATGACTGAGGAGCGTGAAGCGGGAAGCGGGAGCGGCTCCTTCCCGTCTCCGATTTCTTCGTCTTGCTGGAAATACATCGTCACGACGATTCGCAGGTAGTAGTAGGCGCTAATGGCGCTGTTCAGGACGCCGATCACCACCAGCCAGGCCCAGCCGGCCTCCAAGGCCGCCTTAAAGACCAGGAACTTACCGAAGAATCCGGCCAGCGGTGGAATCCCACTTAAACTGAGCATAAATATAGCCATCGCCGCGGCCAGGACCGGGAATCTCTCGGCAGCGCCGGCTAATCTGCTCTGCTCCACGTCATTTTCGTTTCCATACTGTTTTTCGAGAGCGATAGTCACCGTGAACGCGCCGACGTTCATGAAGGCATACGCAAACAGATAAAAGGCGGCGGCAGACGAAGCTGCAGCTGTTCCCGCCACCAGCGCGATGAGAATGTTACCGGCGTGGGCGATGCCCGAGTAGGCCAGCATCCGTTTCACGCTGCTCTGCCGCAAGGCCGTCAGGTTGCCTACCGTCATGGTCAGAACTGCAAGAATTGCAAGGGGCATCGCCCACTGGTCATGGTAAGAAGGCAGGGCGGTCATCATCACACGGAAGAATCCCGCAAAGGCCGCAGCCTTTGTGCCCACGCTCATAAAGGCCGTCACTGGGGTCGGCGCGCCCTGGTATACATCCGGCGTCCACATGTGGAATGGGACGAGGCTCACCTTGAAGCCAAAACCGACCAGCAGGAGCGCAATGCCAGGCCACACAAGCGAGGGGTTGCCCCCTCCCGTTGCCAGCGTTTCATGAATCCGAGCGTAGTGTGCGCTGCCGCCGGCACCGTACAGTAGGGCGGAGCCGTAAACGAAAAACGTGCTGGCGAACGCGCCCAGGAGAAAGTACTTCATTGCAGCTTCAATGCTGCGAGGGTTGTCCCGGTAGAAGCCGCTCAGAATGTAGAGTGCCAGAGAAAAGATTTCGAGGGCAATGAACAGCACAATCAAGTTCGTGGCCGTGCCCATCAACATCATGCCGATAACGGCCAGCAGGTGCAGGGAGTAAAAAGCTCCTCCTTGCCTTTCAATTGCCGGGAAGTTATTGCGGCTAAGAAATACGCCCAGGACGCCGGCAATCAGGATGACCAACCTCACGCTCAGAGCAAAACCGTCAGATACGGCCCCGTCCAGATATTCGACCGGTGCCCTGCCCCAAATCATCAAAGAAGCACCGATGCCCAACAACAGGATGACAACAGACATATTGGCCAGCAACTGTGAGCCATTCTGTCCGCGTCGGACGATGTCGACCAGCATAAGGACCATAACGCCTACGGCCAGAACGAGTTCCGGCAGTAGAACTACGGCATTGTCGAAAAGAAGAGCGGTGTCCATAGCAGTTAGTGGATAGAGGTCCAGGAAAGGTTGCCAGAAGTCGGCGGCGGCACGAAGCTGCTGTCCACCAGCCAGGAGTCACCAACTACTGGTGTCTGGACAACCTCCAGCGCCGCCACAGAGGGATTGATTTTGTCCAGGAAGAAATTCGGCGCCAGTCCGATCGCGAAGAAGAGCAGCACAACTGGCAGCAACTGCCCGATCTCGGCCCAATTCAAGTCGGGAAGCTTTCCTTTGAAATTTGCAGGATTGGTCAGCGCGCCTTGTGCCACCTGCCTGAACGCGTGCAGCAGATACCAGGCGGCCAGGATGACGCCGGCGGTCCCAAAAACGGCGAAAATCGGGGAGCTCTTGTACGTTCCGAGCAAGATAGTAAACTCGCCGACAAAGCCGTTCAGACCTGGAAGCCCCGCACTGCTCATTGCCACGACCAGAAAGAAGAAGGAAAAGACCGGGACACTGGCCCAGAGACCGCCGTAATCCTTTAGCAGCCGCGTATGGCGCCGCTCGTAGAGCATCCCAACCATGAGGAATAGCGCACCGGTGCTGAGTCCATGATTGACCATCTGCAGGACTGCGCCGCTGATCCCCTGCTCATTCAACGCAAAAATCCCCAAAACGATGAAACCCATGGGGGCCACCGACGAGTAGGCTACCAGCGATTTCAGGTCCCGCTGAGCCAGCGCTACGAGTGCTCCGTAAAGAATACCGACTATAGCCAGAATGGATATGAGCGATGCGTAGTCGGAGACGGCCACAGGGAACAACGGTAAGGCGAAACGCAGGAATCCGTACGTACCCAGCTTAAGGAGTACACCGGCCAGAATGACTGACCCGGCCGTGGGCGCCTCAACGTGCGCATCGGGAAGCCATGTATGAAACGGAAACAGGGGGACTTTGATGGCGAAGGCAAGAGCAAACGCCAAAAAGGCCAGTTGCTGCAATCCAGGAGGCAGACCCGCCTCCTGCAACGCCAGCAAGTCGAAAGTGCCGGAATTGAAATAGAGCGCAAGAATCGCCACAAGCATCAGCGCTGAACCTGCCAGGGTGTACAGGAAAAACTTGATAGACGCGTATATCCGATTCTGGCTGCCCCACTTGCCGATCAGAAAGGCCATGGGAATCAGGCTGAACTCCCAGAAAACGTAGAACAGCACAAGATCCAGAGCAAGAAAGACACCCAGCACAGCTGTTTCCATCAGCAGCATCAGCGCCAGGAAACCGCCGAGGTTCTGCTTGATATGCTGATTGCTGAAGGCGACCGCGATCGGCATTAGCAGGGTCGTCAACAGGACCAACCACAGACTGATCCCGTCAACGCCCAAATGATAGTAGATGTTCAGGTCCGGCATCCAGGCATAGCGCTCCACGAACTGCATGTCCGGAATCTCCTGCCAACCGGGCAGCAGCAACAGGCTCACTACAAAGGTGGCGATCGTTGCGCCGAATGCCAACCACTTTTTGAGGCTATCGCTCGGCGCCAGAAGAACGACGATGGCGCCGACTACGGGCAAAAATGTTAGGGTCGAAAGCATATTGACACCGGTGAAAAACCGTTAGCTGATGGTGCTTGGAACGGGGCCTGAAACACGCTTTGCTTCTAGCCTCCAATCACGAACCACAAGAGTAGAGCTACGACTCCGCAGAAAAGGCTCAACGCGTACGTAGGCACCAGTCCGTTGTGGACCTTGCGCAGGGCGCCTCCTAGAAACAGGTTTGCATGACCAACGAGGTTTACCGCGCCGTCAACAACGCCTTGGTCCACTACATGGGTGAACCATTTGGAGAGTCCAAGTAGGGGTCCGACTATCCAAGCAGCGTAAATCTCATCCACATACCATCTGTTGCGGGCGATGGGTTCCAGCGGCCTGACCAGCCCTGTTATTCCCGCGGACAACCTGCCGACACTGGAATTGGAACTCTTCAGATAGCGACCGTAGGCTAGTCCGACGCCCGCCAGCGCCACAACCGCGCTGACCGCCAATAGCACCAGTTCCATGGGCATGCTTGGATGGAAAGCGGGCTTGCCCACGGACGCTTCAAGATAGTGTTCCATCGTAAGCACCATAGGCAGGTTCAGAGCTCCGCCGATCACCGCCAGGATTGCCAGCACCCAGAGGGGTCTTGTCATCACCGCCGGGCTCTCGTGCGCGTGCTCGTGGATATGTTGGTCCCGCGCTTCGCCACAGAAGGCCATGAAAACCGCCCGAAAGCTGTAAAACGCCGTGAGAAGGGCTGTGAATAGGCCCACCAGATAGAGAAGGATGTTGTGATTGGCGACATGCAGTAGGATTCCATCTTTTGAGAAGAATCCGGACAGCGCTGGAAAGCCTGCCAGAGCCAGTGCGCCGATCACAAACAGAATGTAGGTCGTTGGCATCTTGGCGCGCAGATTACCCATCTTTCGGATGTCCAGCTCACCGTCGGGAAGGCCGTGCATGACGTTTCCAGCCGCGAGAAAGAGAAGCGCCTTGAAGAAAGCGTGCGTTACCAGGTGAAAGATGGCAAATGCATAGGCGCCGACACCAACACCCAGCATCATGTAACCCAGCTGCGATATCGTCGAGTACGCGAGGATCTTTTTCAGGTCGACCTGTGTCAACGCGATAGTCGCCGCCAGTAACGCCGTCAGGCCCCCCACCCATGCCGCGAGGCTGCCTGCTATCGGAGCAAGGTCCCAAAGGAAATGCGTTCGCGCCACCATGTAGATGCCTGCCGTCACCATCGTTGCCGCATGGATGAGCGCAGAGACAGGCGTCGGCCCTGCCATTGCGTCCGGCAGCCAGACGAACAAGGGAAGCTGGGCGCTCTTGCCGGTCGCGGCCAGCAGAAGGAGCAGGCAGATCGCAGTCGCCGTGCCGGTCGCCAGCGCGCCTGATCCTTGAGATACCTCCTCGAAAACAACTGACCCGACGCCGGTCCAGATGAGAAACACTGCCAGCATCATGCCGAAGTCACCGATCCGGTTGACCAGAAACGCCTTCTTGCCGGCATCTGCGTAATGGCCATAGGACTCGTCATGCCGGTCAAAGTAAAACCCAATCAGCAGATATGACGCCAGCCCCACGCCTTCCCAGCCAACAAACATCCCCACAAAGTTGTTGCTGAGTATCAGCACCAGCATCGCCAGGATGAAAAAATTCAGATAGACGAAGAACCGCTGATAGTTCTGCTCGCCGTGCATATAGCCGCCGGCGTAGATGTGGATCAGCGCGCCCACCCCGGTTACGATCAGCGCCATCGTCACGCTGAGCGGGTCAATGAGCAATGCCGCCGGCGCGCGAAAGCTTCCTATTGTGATCCAATCCCACAAATGGACGGTTGCCGTACGGTGATGCTCATCCAGTCCCGACAGACCAAAGAAAAGCCCCAGACTTACGACAAAGGAAAGGACCACCGCACCGGAGGCGACGAAATGGATGCCCCGCTCCTTGAGCCTGTCCCCAACGAATAGGTTGATTAGCGCGCCCAGGGCCGGAAAGACCAGAATAAGCCAGGCTAAGTCCAACATAGATTCCTCATCACGATTCTTTGTCGATCGCTATCGGCTCTTGGCTGCTACCATTCGTGTGTCGAACTGCCAAAGACAGGGTCGGGTGTATCACCATTTCAAGAGATTGATTTCATCGATGTTGATGCTCTTTCGATGGCGGACATTGGCAATCAAGATCGCCAGTCCAACCGCGACTTCGGCCGCAGCAACCGCCATGATCATGAAGACGAAGATCTGACCTTCGAGATCGCCCCACTGGCGGGCGAGGGCGACCAGCGTCAGATTTACGCTGTTGAGCATCATTTCAATGCACATGAAAATGATGAGCGCGTTCCGGCGCAGCAAAACACCGGTCGCGCCAACGGTAAATATTAGTGCAGCCAGGACCAGGTAGTAGCTAGTCTCTAACATCATTCATTCGCCTTGACCGACGGGATGCCTTCGCCCGCGCCCTCCTGCTGGCGTCCCAGCACAAGAGCGCCGATCAGCGCGACAAGCAACAGCAGAGCAATTAGTTCAAAAGGAAGTACATACTTTGTAAAGAGGGCGATTCCTACGGCCTCTGGAGTCCCGCCTTGCAGGTGCGCCGCGGTCTCCTCCGATGGGCCTGTCATGCGCGCAAGGACACTGTAGGAGACAGTAAGGAGCAGGATGATCCCCAGCGCAATGCCTACGGTCCGGCTCCACGCCCGCTGCGCAGCGCTGAAGTCGTTTGTATCCCCCCCGATGAGCATAATCACAAATAGTATCAGGATAACGATTCCCCCTGCGTACACGATCACTTGCGCCGCTGCCAGAAACTGCGCGTCGAGCGTGATGTAGAGAACTGCCAGAGTGGCGAAGTTGGTAAGCAGAAACAGCGCACTGTGCACCGGCTGGCGGCTTGTTACCACACCCAGAGCTGCCGCCAGGCTGACAGCGCCAACGAGCAAGAAGAAGAGAAGAGACCAACTCATGAAAAGTTACTCCGGTCGAATGATGACCTTGGGCATACCGGGATTGAGAAGCTCCTCTTTGGTCAGCACAAAATCCCTGCGCTCGTAGTTGGCCATGGCAAAGTCGTGACCGAGGACAATGGCTTCGGTGGGGCAGGCCTCTTCGCAGTCACCGCAAAATACGCAACGCAGAAGATTCAGCTCGTATACCTTTGCGTGACGCTCGCCCGGTGAGAACGGAGCCTCCGGGTCGTTCTCTGCCGCTTCTACGTAAATCGCTTCAGTGGGACAAGCGGCTTCGCATAGACAACAGCCTATGCATCGCTCCAGTCCATTGGCATACCGTCGCAGCTCATGACGACCGCGAAAGCGGGGGTAGATCGGAATATCCTCGTGAGGAAACTCCACCGTCACAGGCTTATGGCCCAAGTGCTTGATCGTCACACCCATCGCTTTGCCGATCTCGGCAGCGCCCTTCAAGAATTCACCCAACTCCATTGAAATCCTCTTTCCCCTGCGCTTCTTACTTCAGGAATACTGCCAGGACTGCCGAAACGCTCACATACGCTAGGCTAAGGGG
>VYDA01000499.1 GCA_009843665.1 Caldilineaceae bacterium SB0675_bin_29
AATAGGCCCGACCGCCCAGAACTGCAGTGGTCAGTGGTTAGTGGTCAGTGGTCAGTGGTCAGTGGTCAGTGGTCAGTGGTCAGTGGTCAGAGACTGCGTTTCCCCTGCCTCAGGGTTGATCGCGAGATGGTTGGGGCTGCGCTGCTACCGGAGGCATGGGAGAGTTGGCGTCCAGTTTGGGATGAAGACTAGATGGCGCATACTTTTGCCACTTATGAATTGGGACAGATATAATGAGTTGCGGGGCAGAAGAAGAGGTTGGCGCAACTGACCTCAGTCAGGGGCGTCCCCGCCAAATGGCCCGACGCAAAAGACGCGAATCCTCTCAGATTTAGGGAAGATCTCGAGCGAGTTGAGCAGCAGTCGACCTGGAGCAGAAGAGAGCCCGAGGGGGTGAGTTCGCCCCAAGCTACTCGGAGGATAACCGATGACCGAGCACGGCAGGAAAGTCCTTGTATGCGTTGCCTGGCCCTATGCCAACGGCGAGAAGCACATCGGACAGATTGCGGGCGCGTATCTGCCGCCCGATATCTTTGCCCGTTACCAGCGCATGGCAGGCAACGATGTACTGATGGTCAGCGGCTCCGATACGCATGGTACGCCGATCACTTTGCAGGCGGAGAGGGAAGGTCTGGGTCCGGCGGAAGTGGTGGACAAGTACCACGAGCTCTTCGTGGAGGGCTGCGTGGCGATGGGCCTGACTTTCGACCTGTACACGCACACGGATACGCAGAACCACTGGGACGTAACCCAGCAGGTGTTTCGGCGGCATATGGCGAACGAATATATCTACAGGGAAGTGCAGAAGCAGTGGTACGACCCCGAGGCAGGGCGCTTTCTGGCCGACCGCTACGTGGAGGGAACGTGCCCTTTCTGCGGTTTTGCGGAAGCGCGCGGCGACCAGTGCGACAACTGCGGGCGCCTGTACGATGCGCTGGAGCTGACCGACACAAGGTCGAAATTGAGTGGGAGCACGGAGCTTGAGGTACGGGAAACCGAACATTTCTTTCTCGATTTGGGGGCGCTCAATGAACCCTTATTGCAGTGGATCGGCAAGGATAAGGAGCACTGGCGCAACAACGTCCTGAACTTTACCCAGGGGCAGTTGAACCTGAAGGAGCTGCGGGGCCGGGCGATCACGCGTGACATTGATTGGGGCATTGACATACCTCTGGAGGGTTACGAGAGCAAGTGCATTTACGTCTGGTATGATGCGGTGCAAGGGTATCTGAGTGCGGCAATCGAGTGGGCTGCACTGAGCGGCGGCAAATGGCAGGACTGGTGGGACCGAGATCTCTCGCCGGACGCCCGCCACTACTACTTCATCGGCAAGGACAATATTCCTTTCCATACACAGATCTGGCCGGGCATGATTATGGCCTATAACGATGAGGCCGAGGCGGACGTCGAATCTGCCAACATCTCCGGTCTTTCGGAAACGGCGGAGCCGCTGAAAAAGGCGCGTCTGCACCTGCCGTATGACGTTCCGGCCAACGAGTACCTCAACTTCGGCGGGGCCCAGTTCAGCACGAGCCGTGGCAACGTCATCGGTTTCAATACGGTCCTGGAGGAGTTTGAGGCGGACGCCTGGCGCTATACATTGACGGCCATGGCGCCGGAGACTGCGGATACCGAGTTCACGTGGCCGGACTTTATCGAGCTGGTGAACAATGAGCTGGTGGCCAACTGGGGCAATCTGGTCAACCGGGCCTTAGGTTTCGCGTTCAGGCGATTTGACGGGGCGGTGCCCGTGCCGGGAGAGTTGGACGCGACGGATGAAGCCTTGTTGGCGGAGATACGCGGTGGTTTCGAGAGCGTGGGCGCGCTATACGAAGCGGTCAGGTTGAAGGCCGCCCTGCAGGAGGCGCGCCGGTTGAGCCAGCGCGTTAACCAGTACCTAAACGAGAAGGAGCCCTGGCGGACCTTTGGGACGGACCCAGAGGCAACGGCGACCACTGTTTACGTGACGCTGCAAGCCATCGACTGGCTGAAGCTGCTGTGGGCGCCGATTCTGCCTCACAGCAGCGAACTGCTCCACCAGTACCTAGGGTATTCGGAACCGCTTTTTGGACAACTGGATACGTCGGCGGTTGAGGATGGCCGCGGGTCACACGTAGTGTTGCGCTACGACCATGGGAGTGCCTGCGGCGTCTGGGAGGCGCAGAATCTGGCAGCCGGTCAACACTTGCGGAAACCGGCGCCACTTTTTACCAAGTTGGATCCCGCGGTGGTGCTGGGTGAGGAGAACGTGTAACGCGTGACAGGGCCCATGCACAGAGGGATCGATGCGACCGCCTATGCCCTGGCTTCGATTCTGATCGTTTATGCGGCACTGGGCACTCTCTTCGCAGTCACGACTCCGCCCTGGCAGAACCCGGACGAGCCGGCCCACTACAACTACATTGCCCACATTTCGACTGAAAGGCAGTTGCCGGTGTTGCAAGTGGGCGACTATGATGAAGCTTACCTCGAACGGCTGAAGGCGGAGAAGTTTCCGCCTGACCTCTCGATAGATCCTGTCCGCTATGAGTCTCATCAACCCCCTCTCTACTATCTGCTCGCCGTTCCAGTCTACTGGCTGAGCCAGGGCCGGCTCCTGGCGCTGAGGATTTTCAGCGTTGTGCTGGGCGGCGGCGTCGCGCTGCTGATTTTTCTGTGCGCGCGGGCGGCGGTACCCGGGTCGCCCCACATCGCGCTGGGGGCGGCCGCTTTTGCAGCCTTTCTTCCCATGCACGTGGCACTGATGGCATCGGTAAACAATGATGCCCTGGCGGAACTGTTGATCGCCGGAACGGTGCTGGCGCTGTTGCGTTGGCAGCGGCTTGAGGCTGGAAGCGGAGTAGACAGAGGGGCCCGCCACTTGCTGGCGGCCGGGATCCTCATTGGGCTTGGCTTTCTCACGAAGGCGACCGCGTATACGCTTCTGCCGGTCGCGCTAGTCGTGGTATTCGCTCAGTCAGTCTGGCCGGGGTCCGCCGGCAGGACACCGGCGGGAGAGCTCGCTTTGCGGCTGGCGCTGGTAGTTGGGCCTGCATTGCTGCTCGGTCTACCTTGGTGGATAAGAAACAGCCTTCTCTACGGGAATCTGGATATCCTCGGCCTCAGCTGGCACGATGCGGTAGTGACCGGGCAGCCGACAGCAGCGGCCTGGATCGCGGAGAACGGTTGGGGCGCGTATTGGGAGCGGGCGTGGACGTTTACCAGTAAGAGCTTCTGGGGTGTGTTTGGCTGGTTGGGCGTTTTTATGGATGCGCGTGTCTATACTCTTGTCTACGTTCTGTCGGTCCTGGGGGCGGTGGGCATCCTGTTTCGATTCTGGGCGCAGGCGAGTGAAACTGATTGGCAGTGGCCGCGTTTATTTGCCGCTCCAGGCACGACTTTGCTTCTACTGTTGCTGGCCACGTTTGCGGCCTATGGTTGGTATAACCTGGGATTCATCCAGCACCAGGGCCGATATTTGTTTCCGGCCCTACCGGCGTGGGGTCTGCTCTTTGCCTTGGGCTGGTGGACTGTGCTCGAGAGGAGAGCCAGTCTCACAGCGGGCGGAATCCTACTGGTGGGGGCAGGCGCGCATTTTGTGGTTGCGATGCTGGCTGGTGGAGCGGCAGACAGGTGGACCGTGCTGCTGTTCGGAACGGCGGGCGCCGGCATGGTACTTTACGCGCTACTCAGCGGCCGAATTTCGCGTTACATCGCGGCCTCCGGAGCCGGGGATCAGAATCGTACTCCCCAGGATCCGTCAGATCGGCTACGCAACGACGGTGATTTGCGTCCGATCTTGTATGTGTGCCTGTTCCTGGCATTAGCTGCTCTGGACATAGCCATACCGTTCCTGTATATTGTTCCTCAGCTAGGTTCATAGCGTTGTGATTCCAGTTTACGGCGATATTTGTTCCCGAATGCAAACTCTTTGGGAAAAGGGCAGGCGGGAAACCTGGCAGGAGTTGTCCTTATCGCCCGCGACTCGACTCTGAAGCACTGAAAAAGATGAGTTCAACTGTCCCATTGCCCCCTGCACGACAGATTGTACCCATGCGGGACCTCCCGGACCCGACCTCAGTACAAGGCAGGCCCCCCAGCGGCTTCGAATACATTCTGATCTGGCTGTGCGTGGCGATCGTGGCTGTTGCCGGCGCCTTCGCGGGCTGGCAATTCTGGCACACGGACCGCATCTTCAGCGGCGTGCACATTGCAGGAGTTCCCGTTGGAGGCGAGACCCGTGCGTCGGCATTGCTGCGCTTGCACAGGGAGCTGACCCCCTATCCGCTGGCGCCCGTCTTCCTCGAACTTAGCCCCAGTTCCACAGAGGGCGATGGGCTTGCGAGAACTGCGGTCAGGCGCTGGGCGCTGGGACCCGAGTTGCTGGCTCCTGAGGCGGACCTGGAGGGGGCGGTCACCCTTGCCTATCACGTCGGGCGGCAGGGCGGTTGGCTCAAGCGTATCGTCAGTCAGTGGCAAGCCTTCAGCGGCCGGCAGTCAGTGTGGCCGGAGGTGCTTGTCGGTGAAGGGGTAGTGCGGCAGGCTGTCGGCGACGCGGCATCCGAAGTGCGGCGCCCAAGCCGCCCTGCCATCCAGATTGGCGATATCACTCTTCCACCACAGCCGGGCCTCGACGTTGATGTCCCGGCAACGGCGCATCTGATACTGGCGCAGCTGGCGAGCGGACAATCGGGAACCGTGCCCCTGCAGACGTACAGCACGGCCCCGCCCCAGAGCGCCGCGGCGGACAGGCGGCAGAGCGGCGCCGGCGTCGAGTCCTCTGCTGCCGAAGGCATTTCGGGTGGGTTCACGGCCCTGCAGCCGGTCGTATTGCGACATGAGCCATCGGGGACTGCCTTTGCGCTGGACGCGGCGCTTTTGCAGAGGATAATGCCCGGTGGAGATCCCAGTTTTCTCAATGAAGAGGCCTTACGTTTCGTCGTCGAGGGCTGGGCGAACCAGGTTTCCTATCCTGCGCAGGACGCGCGTTTGCGCTTTGACGATGCGACATCGGCGCTGACGGTGATACAGCCAAGCAGAGCGGGCCAGCGTTTGAACGTCGACCTGACGATCGAGGCTGTTCGCAAAGCGCTGGCCACCAGCCAGAGGACAGGTGCGCTGCCGATCATATCCATTCCCCCCGCGGTTGATTCGGGGCGACTGAACGAACTGGGAATCAGAGAACTGGTCGCAAGCGGCACCACGTACTTTAAGGGAAGCAGCAGCACACGCGTATACAACATCGAGGTTGCGGCAGAGAAACTGGTCGGCGTGGTCGTACCGCCGGGTGGTGTATTCAGCTTCAATTCGGCGATTGAGGCAGTAAGCGGGGCAAACGGTTTTGAAGACTCGGCAATCATCTGGGGGGACCGCACTGCGGTTGGGGTAGGGGGAGGCGTCTGCCAGGTAAGTACGACCGTCTTCCGGGCAGCGCTGGAAGGGGGCTTTCCTTTTCTTGAACGCCACAATCACGGCTACGTCGTGAGCTGGTATGGCGAACCCGGCTTTGACGCGACGATATACACGCCGTACGTTGATCTCAGATTCCTCAATGACACGAGCGCGCATCTGCTGATCCAGCCTGTGGTGGATCGTGTGGAAGGCGTTCTTTCCTTTCGCTTTTACGGCACGAGGCCGGACAGAGTGGTGGAGATCGGCGAGGCCGAGTATAAGGATATCAAACAACCCGGTGAGCCGATCTATCAGGAAGACGCCTCTCTGGAGAAGGGACAGATCAAGCAGGTCGAGTGGGCCAAGGAGGGCATGACCGCGATCGTCATCCGCAAGGTTACAGAGAATGGCAGAACGCGTGAGGACCCGATCAGATCGGTCTACCGCCCTTGGAACGCGATGTACCTGTACGGCCCGGGCACGGTCATCCCTGGCGTAACGGATGTGAAGGAGGAGCCGACCGCGACACCGACAAGGGAGGAAAACCGTGGCGGCGACGGATGATCTGGCCGGCGCCCCCGGAGGCCAGTCTAATCCCCCTCATTGAAGTCCCCGTTTGTTCCGTTTCAACCCACCTCAAATGCTTCTGACCATAGACATCGGAAACAGCAGCGTCTTCCTGGGCGTTTTTGGAGAGGAGGAGGCTCCAATTGCAAGTTGGCGTCTGCCGACGGACAGGCAGAGCCGGCCGGAGAGGATCAGCCGGTCTCTTTGCCAACTCTGGCGGCAGATAGGGCTACGCGGGCAGGACTTTGAAGGCGCTGCCTTGTGCTGCGTGGTTGCGCCGTTGACCGAATTGTGGCGCGGCACGCTAGAGGAGATGCTTGGTTTCGAACCGCTGGTGCTTCACCAGCGGATGGACTTAGGTCTTACGCTGGACGTGAGGAACCCTGATCAGGTTGGGATGGACCGGCTTGTCGACGCGGCGGCCGTGCGTGAGCGTACGACAGGTGCGGCGGTAGCCGTTGATTTCGGCACGGCGACGACGTTCAATGTCGTGGACGAAGACGGGCGATTCCGCGGCGGGGCCATTGCCCCGGGCCTTGCCACTGCTGCGGAGTCGCTGCGGGTCGGTGCGCCCGGCCTGGCTGAACTGGCCGATGTTTTTGGGAAACTTTCGTCGGCCTCAGATGTGGTCGAATTGAGGCCTCCCTCCTCTGCTATCGGCCGCGATACCGACGAGGCTCTGCGATCGGGGACAGTTTTTGGCTATGCGGGCTTGGTTGAAGGACTCCTTACCCGCATCGGTCACGAGTTGGAGTCCCCTGTCAGAGTCATCTCCACAGGTGGTCTGGGGCACGTTATCACGCCACTGACAGGCTCGATCGACTACTACGATCCCTGGCTGACGCTGGCAGGTATCCGCAAAGTGCACCGGCTCAATGCAGGATGCGGCTGAGGACTATCGATGCTTCGTCCTCCTCAGGCCTTTCCCGGTAATCCCAACATTTCACGATAGCAGCGGAGGGTGGCGGCGGCGGTCGCCTGCCAGCTGTAGCGGCCAGCGCGCGTCAGGCCCTGCTCGGCGCGTCGAGCGCGTTGACGACCGTCTTCGATGAGTTCGACCATTGCATCCCTGATCGCGGTGACGGAAAGGGGGTCGAAATTGAGGGCGGCGTCGCCTGCGATCTCGGTCAGGCTGGGCGTGTTTGAGCAGGCTACCGGCGTTCCGCAGGCCATCGCCTCGAGGACAGGGAGGCCAAACCCTTCGTAGAGACTTGGGAAAATGAACAGCGTAGCGGCGCTGTAGAGCGCGGGCAGGTCGCGTTCGGCCACGGGGCCGAGGAAACGGACTGCGTCGCCGAGCTCGTGGCGGGCGGCATGTTGCGTGGGTTGCGGGTAGCGGTTGTCCCAGGCGCCGGCGATGACGAGAGGGGGCATGTGGGGTGAGGCTGTCTGCGCGTAAGCGTCGACAAGTGCGGGCAGATTTTTGTGAGGCTTGTTGATACCGAGATAGAGGAGGAAACGCTCAGGCAGGCGGTATTGGTGGCGTATGCGGGCGACTTCAGCGGACGGCTGAGGCCGATAGCGGGCCCCGGCGGCAAGTGGCGTGACTGTAGTCTTGGAGGCAGGGATGCTAAAGAAGCTCAACAGATCGCTGCGAGCGGCGTGGGAAATGACGAGGACGCGGTCAGCAGCGCGCAGGGCGAGGGTTGCGGCCAGTCGGAAGAAGAGCCTGGCGCGGGCGGGAACCGAATTTGGGAACTTGAGCGGAATGACGTCGTAGAAGGTCAGAAGGGTGGGCAAACGGGTGCGGTAAGGCATGAGGTAGTAGGGGCTGTGGTAGAGGGCCTCGTTGTCAGCCTGGAGTCGCTTGAGGAGGTTTGGGATGCGCCACTGCTGGCGAATGTCGAACGGCGTGGCGGGCGCGATGAAGGACTTACCTGGCAGTTGAAAGGCTCCCTCCGCTTGCGGAACGGGGGCTGATGCAATTGCGCGTCTGGATGACGGGCTTTCGAGAAGGTTCAGTTCCTCGCCGGCGGTCAACTGGGGAGCCAAAGCCGAAGCAAGATTGCTCACGTAGCGGCCGATGCCAGGGAAGTGGGGCACGGCGGTGCGGGCATCGAGAATGTAGCGGCTCATTGGAAGGCGAGAAGAGGATGACCAGGAAAAATGGAAGGAGGGATAGACAATCGCAACTGCTTCTCAGCCTTTTGTGAGCGCTTCCTCATAGAAGGAGATAGTTGCGTTGATCATCTCCTGGAGTGAGAACTCG
>VYDA01000062.1 GCA_009843665.1 Caldilineaceae bacterium SB0675_bin_29
TTTCCGTGAGTTTGCTTGGGTTGTCTTATTGTCTTAACAACAGCTTATTGCTTATGCGTGACGGGCAGTGACGGTGGTCATGCCGGAGCAGGATGTCTCGTATGAGCGTTGGACGAGAGTTCATGAGCGTTTACGAGAGTTTGGTTGATGTCTGAACTGTGATTTACGTGATTCATGTGATGGGCTGCAGTCAGGGCCAGGCTGGCGCAGGGGATATTCGTACCAGTGTCTGAGCAGGGTGTACGAGAGTTGTACGAGAATTGACATGGCGGGACGGGTTTGGCGTTTCAGCGCGTGTTAAGTCGGTTTAAGTCGGATTAAGTCGGGCCAATTCCTTTTTCCGGCTCTTTTTGTCGTTACACTTTTGCATCAGTTTTCCCTTATGTGGCGTCATTTCCCGGTTCTGACAGGCACTCCACGACTCTCAACTGCGGCAGACTCACGGGGGTCAGCCGGCGGTTGTGGGCAGGGTGTCATGTCAGGACGCTCAGGGTCGCGTTAAGTCGGGTCAGGGCGGGCCGTTTACCTGTTTTTGGGCTTCTTCGCATGGCTTCGCACAGGATTCCTTGTTGTCTCTGTTGTGCTATGTGCAGCTTACAGTCTTGCCACGGCCCTCCCTGGCCTGCAGATTCCCTGTGCCAGCGGGAGTCATGGCTTGGTGATAGCAGTATGCTCTCAGATATGACAATTGAGATTTCGGCGCCAAGCCATAATATCACTGCTTTTGATGCAATTGTCCTGATTTCGGGCGGTTCAAGTCGAGTCAAGTAGTGGTAAGTAGTGATAGGTAGTGGTAAGTCGTGGGAATTTCTTTTTTTCTTGACTATTTTGCTTGC
Organism: Caldilineaceae bacterium SB0675_bin_29; assembly: GCA_009843665.1. GTDB lineage: Bacteria > Chloroflexota > Anaerolineae > Caldilineales > Caldilineaceae > Bin5. Next base: position 837 of record VYDA01000062.1, read on the forward strand.
CTTCGCCGTCGTTTTCTCGTCGCCTTTGATGGCATATAGGTAGACAGCTCATGGGCAATTCATCGACTTACAGCGCCCCTCTATCACGCACAGATTTTCTTTTGGCGAGAGTCATGGCTTCTCAAAGCCAGAGCGACCGCATCAAGATTCGGACGCCATTATAGCACACGAATCGCGTCCGCAAGGGGCGCACTTACCCGAATTGGGAAGCTTCACGAGGCACTATCTAAATTCGATGCAATTGCCCTGGGCCAGGGCAGGATTGGACGTATTTCGACGTATTCTGACGGATTATGACGTACTGCGACGGATTATTTCTTTTTTTTCGGTCCTTACATTCTTGATTTAGAAGACGTTTCCTCCAACCACTTCAGGCAGCCTAACAAGGTCCGTCCCAATTCATTGCAATTGCCCTGGGTTTGGGCGGTTCAAGTCGAGTCAAGTAGTGGTAAGTAGTGGTAGGTAGTGGTAAGTCGTGGGGATTTCTTTTTTTCTTGACTTTTGTGCTTGAGTTCGCAGTCGTTTCCTCGTCGCCTCTGATGGCATATGGGCGGACAGTTCATAGACAGTTCATCGACTTGCAGCGATCGTCCTTCGGCATCAGATTTTCTCTTGGCGAGAGTCAAGGCTTCATGATGATGATGCGCTCTCAGTAACGCCTATTCACTTTTTGGCACAGGGACATTATATCACTGTTTTGGATGCAATTGCCCTGCTGAATAAGGCAATATCACGAGGTTTGGCCTGATTCGATTCAGATGCTTCGGCGCCAAGGTGGGCCCGCGACCATTGCCCTTTCACTGGTATTGCCGGTTACTCGTCGCCGTCGATTCTGCTGCATAGGATGGGGCAGCAGGCGTTCGTGGATTTCCACGCTGCAAACACGGCAAAACGTCAGAATTATTATTTTTTCGGCACATATGGTACAATTCGCTATCCTTTATGGGGGAGACCGGTAGCCATCTGCCGGTTCCTGCACACGGAAATCAGACCTTTTGAGATTGCCCGCGAAACAGGATTATGGCATACCAACACATTTTAGATAATCGGACCCACACCGTCGCCGACTACCTGCGAAAGAACCTGTGGGATGCCGATGAATTTCGGCTCGTTTCGGCCTATTTCAGTATCTATGGTTACGCACAACTGGAGGAGGCTTTGGACCCCGTCGACGAAGTGCGCTTTCTGTTCGGCGATCCCTCCTCGGTCGAAGACATCGATCCGGGCAACGCAGAGCCAAAGTCGTTCGACGTGACTGAGAAGGGGCTCGCACCAAACCACGCATTGCAGCAGAAATTCCTTGCCCAGCGTTGTGCGGAGTGGGTAAGCCGCGATTCCGTTAACGTCCGTTCCATAGCCCAGGCAAATTTCCTGCATGGCAAGCTCTATCTCACCAGCCCGAATTCCAGTAGCATTGTCGGCAGCTCGAACTTTACGCGGCAGGGGCTCGGAGCCAGCAGACAATCCAATATCGAGATCAACCTCGCCAGCAATGATATTGAGATATGTGCCGAACTGCGAGAGTGGTTCGACCAAATCTGGGCCGACGACAAGCTGACCACCGACGTCAAGCAGCAGGTCCTGGATGCGCTCGGCCGCGTCGGCAAAGAACACACCCCCGAACTCATCTATTACAAGACGCTCTACGAGATCTTCCGTGCCGATATTGAGGCCCGGCTTGCCCAAGAAGGTCGTATAGGCGATATTGAACTTGGCGACACCTCTATCTGGAACACACTCTACCAGTTCCAGAAGGACGGAGCCCTCAGCGCAATCACAAGGCTGGAACGCCACAATGGCTGCATACTTGCGGACAGTGTAGGACTGGGAAAGACCTACACCGCGCTTGCGGTGATTAAGCATTTCGAGTTGCGCAACGAACGTGTCCTGGTGCTGTGCCCGCGCAAACTTCGCGAGAACTGGTCGCTTTATCTGGATCAAATTGGACACACTCGCAACCCCTTCGCTGATGACCGCTTCGGTTACACTCTTCTCTCCCATACCGATCTTTCTCGTGACGGTGGCAAAGTGGGCGACATCGATCTTGCCAACTTCAACTGGCAGAATTTCGATCTGATCGTCATCGACGAGTCCCACAACTTCCGCAACCACCAGGGCCAGCGCTATGAGAGGCTAATCAATGAGGTGATTTGCAAGGGTGTCAAGACCAAGGTCCTCATGCTGTCGGCCACGCCGGTCAATACCTCGCTGATCGACCTGCGCAACCAGATCTATTTGATGACCGAGAATCGCCAGAATAGCTTCCGCGAAAGTCTGGGCGTCTCTGACATCGGCAGTCTGCTGAAACGGGCGCAGACCCAGTTCAAGCAGTGGGAGTCCCAGGCGCCGCTCAACGGCCAACGAAATAAGAGGGAGCTCCTTGACAATCTGGGCAGCGATTTCTACCGGTTACTTGGCGGCGTCTCCATCGCCCGGTCACGGCGGCAGATTGAGGAGTTCTACGCTGCGGAGATTGATCGTATAGGGCGCTTTCCCGACCGAGAGAAACCGGTGAACGTCTACCCCTCGACTGACCTGGAGGGGGGCCTCTCCTACAGGGAATTAGCAGAGCTTATCAGTGAGTTCACGCTCTCCATCTATCGTCCATCCGACTATGTGGTCAGCGAGAAGGGCTTGCAACAGTTGGAAGAGGAGAAGAAGGCGCGCAACTTTAATCAGGCCGACCGGGAACAGTTCCTGATCGCCATGATCCGTACCAATTTTCTTAAGCGTCTGGAGAGCTCGGCCCATTCTCTTACCCTGACGTTATACCGCACCATCAGCAAGATCGATGCACTGCTGGAAAAGATCGATCGTTTCGAGAGCCGGCAGGACGCCGCCGCCGATCTGACCGACAACTTGCCGGACGATGACGAGGATGACGAGGAGTTTCTGATCAACCGCGCCCGCCATCCCTACAATCTGGCTGATCTGAATCTGCCCGCCTGGAAGCAGGAGTTGTGCCAAGACAAAGAAACGCTCAGCGCCGCCTTCGCCAGCGTTGCCCAGATTACGCCGCAAAGGGACGGCAAGTTGGCGCGCCTACAGGAGCAGATCAGAGATCGAGCGGCCAATCCGACCACCGACCGCAATGGGCTCGAAAACCGTAAGATGCTGGTCTTTACCACGTTCAAAGACACCGCCGAATATCTATACAACAATCTGCAGGACTTGGCGGGCGAACTGAATCTGAAAATGGCCATGGTCTCGGGCGATGCCACCATGACTTCAGCCGTCCCCAACAATTTCAACAGGATTCTCGACAACTTCGCGCCGGTAGCGCGCGGACGCGGCGACGACAACAACAGCTGTGACATCGATCTCCTCATAGCAACCGACTGTATCTCCGAAGGACAGAACCTGCAGGACTGCGATACCGTTCTCAACTACGACATCCACTGGAATCCCATCCGCATTATCCAGCGTTTCGGCCGCATCGATCGCATCGGCAGCCAGAGCGACTCGGTGCGCATGATCAACTACTGGCCAACGGAGGAGATGGAGGAGTATCTGCGACTGCAGACACGTGTCGAGGCGCGCATGGCGCTGGCCGACGCCGCCGCCAGTGGGGACGAGAACCCTCTCGACAACTACGAAGGCATCCAGGGGGAACTCAACTTCCGCGCGCAGCAGTTGAAGCAACTGCTGGATGAGGACCTCGACCTGGATGACCTGACCGACGACGGCGTGACGATGAGCGACTTCACGCTCGACCAGTTCTTTACGCAGCTGTTGCACTACCTGGAGAAGAACCGCGAAGAGCTTGAACAGACCGCCTTGGGCGCGTACGCAGTGGTCGACAGCGAAAAGGATGCAGGCGTCATCTGGGTATTGCGCCAGCGCAATGCCAGCCAGGACAAGCAGACCCAAGTTGCCAGCCCTGTTCACCCATTCTACCTTGTTCACGTGCGCGATGACGGGAAGATTCGTCACGGCTGTGCCAGCGTCAAACAGACGCTCGACCTGTTTCAGCAGTTGAGTCTGGGCAAGACCGAGGCGATCCACAAACTGTGCGACGAATTCAACCGCCGGACCGAGAATGGCGCCGAAATGGGCGCATACGACAGCCTACTCAACGCGGCCGCTGAGCACATAAGCCAGGCCCACAGCAAGACCCAAACAGCTGGGCTGGGTCTGCAGGGATCAGGAGACTTTAGGCTGCCTAAGGCCAGCGAATCACCTGACGACGCCGAAGACTTCGAACTGGTCACCTGGCTAGTGATGCTGCATCGGGAGCAAGACTGAGAAACTGGAAGGGGAGTTGACGATGACGACGGGCAACATTTTGAATGAGATCGAGACCGCGCTTGCCGGCATAACACAGGGCGACTTCGTAGACGCAGGGCGCCGCCTGCTCGAAACGCTGGGATACAGCAGCGACCGCACATTGGAATTGTCCGGTACTGTCGACGACTTTATCGATGAATTCTCTGCTCCCAATCCGAACACGCAAACGGAGGCGCGCTTCCGCGAGCGCGCGGCGTCCGCGCGTATTCTGTTCCAGTTCACCGACTCGGAAATCGCAGCGGCGCAGCCGTCCTTGCTCGATATTGCCGACTTTGACAGCGGCAACAGCCGCAGTTTCATGTTCATCGCCGTCGAACTGCGCGGCAAGAGCTATCCTCGCGGCGTCTATGTCGAGCTTACCCGCGAGATCAACAAACGCCTGCGAGTGCCAACTGTAGTCTTGTTTAGAACTGCCGTTGACCGTTTCAGCGTAGCCTTTGTCCATCGGCGCCGACGTAAACGCGACCAGACTCGCGATGTGCTGGGCAGCGTCTCGCTGATTCGTGAAATTGATACCTCCAATCCCCATCGTGCTCATCTAGACATCCTGAGAAAGCTCGGGCTATCCGCTCGGCTGTCATGGATGAACGCCCACCGAAAACTGCACAATTTTGACGGTCTGCTCGCCGCCTGGCTGGAAGCGCTCGACACCGAGGAATTGAACCGCAGCTTCTACAGACAGTTGTTCACTTGGTTCGAGCGGGCGACTAAGGAGGCTAAATTCCCCAAAAATCAGACCGTGACTCTTTCCTCCGAAGAGCATATCATCCGCCTAATTACCCGACTTCTATTCGTCTGGTTTATCAAGGAAAAAGGACTCATCGCGCCGGAACTGTTCATCGAAGCGCAGATAGAATCGCTATTGCGCGACTACGACCGTGAAAGCGGTGATTCCTACTATCGCGCGGTCTTGCAGAACCTCTTCTTCGCCACCCTGAACAGCGAAATCAAAGGACGCAGATTCAGCACGAAATCCCGTGAAGATCACCGTGAACCCTCCTACTACCGTTTCAAGGAAGAAATCGCCGATCCTGACAGGCTACTGGGACTGTTTGGCCAGACTCCTTTCATTAACGGTGGGTTATTTGACTGTCTGGATAGCCGTAAAGCGCCAAGAGACGGTGGCTACCGTATCGACTGCTTTTCCGACAATGTGATTAGACCTGGAAGTGATGATTTCGAAATCCTGTCGATCCCCAACCGCCTTTTCTTTGACGAAAAGGGGCTGATCAGCCTTTTCAGCCGTTTCCAGTTCACAGTCGAAGAGAACACACCAACCGAGAAGGAGGTCGCGCTGGACCCGGAGTTGTTGGGCAAGGTCTTTGAGAATCTGCTGGCCGCCTACAACCCGGAGACCCGCGAAACGGCGCGCAAGCAGACTGGTTCCTACTACACGCCGCGCGCGGTCGTAGACTACATGGTGGACGAAGCGCTACTGGCATCCCTAGCGCAGAACTGCTCGCCCGCGGACGACGATACCGAATTCTGGAAGGAGCGGCTTAGCTATCTGTTGGACCATGAAGACGCTTTCGATGACGCGCATGAACTTTTTGAGGATGTAGAAAAGGAGGGCTTGGTGCGCGCCATCGCTCAGATCAAGCTGATAGATCCTGCTGTCGGCTCCGGTGCGTTTCCCATGGGAGCTTTACACAAGTTGACCTTGGCTTTACGTCGCGTCGACCACGACAATCGGCATTGGGAGCGCTTGCAGAAAGATATTGCGGGACAGCGCGCCTCGGCCGCATTCGAAACCCCCAACCGTTCCGAGCGGAACGCCGAACTAGAAAGGATCAGTGCAACCTTTGACAAGTACCGCGACTCGGACTTTGGACGCAAGCTCTATCTGATCCAGAACAGTATCTACGGGGTCGACATCCAGCCAATCGCTTGCCAAATCGCACGCCTGCGCTTCTTCATCTCGCTGGCAATCGAGCAGGAACGCAATCCCGATGCCGAAAACTTTGGAATCAAGCCTTTGCCTAACCTTGAGACCAAATTCGTGGCAGCTAACACGCTAATTGGCTTAAATCTGTCCACCGTAGAACCCTTACTAAAGGAAGAGGCTCTTCAGAAACTGCTCAGGAAAATCGCGGAAAATCGTGAAAAACAGTTTCTTCCTAGCGGAAGAAGGCAGAAGCTAATTTATCTACACGAAGAAAATCTTCTCTTGGAGCAACTCAGTGAAGCATTAGACGAAAGGCGAAAAGCTTGGCATGCGAGTCAACATAAGGAAATAGATCGGCAGGTCGCCATGATTCCCAATAAAAGGGGGCGCGAGCTATTACGAGATGATTTGCTGAAGCGTTTCGAGAAAAGAAAGGCGGAGTTCAACTCAGGACTTGTGAATGCTCAGAAAATCGCCAACTGGACTCCGCTTGACCAAAACGCCCAAGCCGATTGGTTCGATGCCTCGTACATGTTTGGGGTGGCTGAAGGCTTTGACATAGTCATAGGCAACCCGCCATATATCCAGTTGCAGAAGAACGGTGGCAAGCTAGGAAGATTTTACAAAGACGCTGGCTACACTACGTTTGCCAGCACAGGAGACATTTACCAACTTTTCTTCGAGAAGGGCTGTCAGTTGCTTTTGCCGCGAAACGGATTCCTGTCCTATATAACCTCCAACAGCTGGCTAAAAGCGGAATACGGAAAACGTCTGCGTTGCTACTTTTCGGAGCAGCACACCCCTTTGCTTCTGTTAGAAATGGGCAAAGACATCTTTGAAAATGCTATTGTAGACACCAGTATATTGATGGTGCGGGAGGGTAAGAGCGGCGAAACCGGAAAGGCAGTAGATATGGACCGCTTACCTGAAAAACAGTTCCCACCAGATGAGAAAGTGTGGGGACAGTTGCGCCCAGAAAAAGAAAAACCGTGGACCGCTTTATCAGCCATCGAGCGGAGCATCATGGACAAAATGGAGGCCATTGGTACACCGCTGAAAGATTGGGATATTGACATTTATCGAGGAGTGCTAACCGGTTACAATAAGGCTTTTATTGTCGACGAA
>VYDA01000335.1 GCA_009843665.1 Caldilineaceae bacterium SB0675_bin_29
ACATGCCATGGAAGGGACGGGCAATCTCCCCAAGTTTGGCGACAATCTGTACCGGGACGCGGAGGAGGACTACTGGTTCATCCCAACGGCCGAGGTCTCGGTAACCAACCTGCACCGGGACGAGATCCTGGAACCCGGTACTCTGCCGCGCTACTACGTCGCAAGCACACCCTGCTTCCGGCGTGAAAAGGTGTCGGCGGGCAAGGACGCGCGCGGCATTAAGCGGGTTCATCAGTTTCAGAAGGTTGAGATGGTCAAATTCGTTGAACCTGCGAGCGGTCGCGACGAGTTGGAATCGTTGACCCGGGCGGCGGAGGTGCTGCTGGAGCGTCTTGAACTGCCCTATCGCCGCGTCGCCATCGCCACAGGCGATCTGTCATTCGTGGCAGCCATCAAGTTTGACCTGGAGGTCTGGGCGGCAGGATGCCAGGAGTGGCTGGAAGTCAGCTCCTGTTCGCTCTTCCGTGACTTTCAGGCCCGGAGGGCAAATATCCGGTACCGCCCAGCCGAGGCCGCGCGACCGGAATATGTCTACACGCTTAACGGATCGGGTCTTGCCCTTCCGCGGGTCATCATCGCGCTATTGGAAATCAACCAAAGGGCCGACGGCAGCGTGAAACTACCGGAGGTCCTGCGGCCCTATCTTGGAGATGAGATGGAAATCGGGTAGGAGAGGACCGCAGTCGTTCAGGTTGGGGAGTCTTTCGTATAGAGGTATGTCTGCCTTCATGACAGACTGTGCGATTGGAGGTCAGCACCCCCGACGTACGGACAGTGTCTTTCAGAGAGAACTGGCCTGCGCTATTTGACAGCTCTCCTGGGTAAGGTTTATACTGACCCGGTAGATGGCTGGCAAGTCCTGGCCCGGAGGGATGGCCGAGAGGACGAAGGCGGTTGTCTTGAAAACAACTGTGGCAGTGATGTCACCGGGGGTTCGAATCCCTCTCCCTCCGCCTGGCTCAGCCTGAATGTGAATAAGGGGAGGTCGCATAGCCTGGTCGAGTGCGCCCGCCTGCTAAGTGGGTAGGGGCAGCAATGTCCCTCGAGGGTTCAAATCCCTCCCTCCCCGCCTCAAGCGCCAGTAGCTCAGTGGATTAGAGCGTCGCCCTGCGGAGGCGAAGGTCGCAGGTTCGAGTCCTGCCTGGCGCGCTCAGACCGTATGCCTGAACCTCCACTTGGAGGTTCTGTGTTTTTGGAACCTCTGCCAGATCGTGCCCTCCGCCATTTCCGCTCCCTATACTGCACTCATTTCACAATAGACACAGCACAGCCTGGGAGGATGTTCGCATGGCCAATGTCTCTGCAGATCTGCTGAAGAGCCTGGGATCCGGCGCGTCGATCTCATCACTGTGCCGCACGAGCGGCATGTCGAGACTCGAATTCGACCAGTGGTGGAATGAGGAAAACAGGCGAAGGACCCCTCTCCCGAATATTCGATTGGAAACCAACGTAAAGTCTGAAGCTAGAGTCGTGCGCAACAAGTGGGGCGTTCCAAAGATCCTGGCCGGCAATGACGAAGACCTGTTCTTCGCCTTCGGCTTTGCCATGGCACAGGACCGGCTGTTTCAGCTGGACTATTTGAGACGAAAAGGGCACGGAAGGCTGTCCGAAGTCCTCGGAAATGACGGCAAAAATTTGGATACGGTCGCACGCACTGTCGGCCTCAATCGAATTGCGAGTTCAGAGTGGGCCTCGTTGCCGGACGAGACCAAAACGCTGTTGCACAGGTTCAGCGACGGCATCAATGCACTCATCGAAATTTCGGTCGACGATCTGCCAGTGGAGTTTGCTCTTCTTGACTATGAGCCGGAGCCATGGAAGCCCGTAGACTGCCTCGCGATCGCCGCTGAATTTCGCTATTACCTTACAGTTCGCTTTCCCGTAATTGTCGGTCCCGAGCTGGCGAAGCGTGCGCTTGGGGACGAGTCCCTGTACAAGGCCTTTCTGACCGGCGAAGCCGACGAGGAGAGCATCATTCATGCCGGGGCGTATTCTACCGCCGCCAATGGCGTTGCCCCGGTCGGGGCCAGCGTGGGCGACCCACAAGAGGGGGAGGGCAGTAACAACTGGGTCGTGGGAGGCGCCCGCACCAGGTCAGGGCTGCCCATGGTCGCCAGTGACCCGCACATTGCATTTGCTGCCGTCTCATGCTGGTACGAGGTGCAGCTGATGGGAGGCTCCTTCAACGTAGCCGGCATGGCATACACTGGCATGCCGGCTGTCATGTTCGGACGCAACCGCGACGTTGCCTGGGGAATTACCAATAATATCTGTTCACAGAGAGATCTCTACCTGGAGCAGACCGACCCGAGCCGGCCGGGTTTCTTCCTCTATGACGGCGTATGGGAGGCGGAGCGAACGCTCGACGAAATCATCCATGTGCGAGACGCCGGTCCCGTTCGCAAGACGGTCCGTTTTTCGCGCAACGGACCGATCGTTAATGAAATCCTGCCCGCTGAAGCTGCAGGAACGGGCCCAGTTTCATTGCGCTGGCTGGGCCATACCAACTGCGGGTGGCTGACGTCGCTCCTTGGGATGGTCCGGGCGCGCAGTGTCTCCGAACTGCGTGAAGCGACTCGAGGGTGGAGAGTGCCCACGTGGAGCCTGGTGATTGCCGACAAGCAAGAGAGAATCGGCTACCAGGCGGTCGGCGGCATCCCAGTGAGAGACATCTGGGAGCGTGGCTACCGGCCAGGCTGGGATCCCGCTCACGCGTGGCAGGGCTTGATCCCGTTCGAACATATGCCCAGTCTTGAAGACCCCGACAAGGGATGGATCGCCACAGCGAACAACCGGGTTGCCCCCGACGATTTCCCTTATCCTTTGTCGGGTACGTGGGCCAGCGGTCACAGAGCGCGCCGGATCCGCCAGATGATCGAAGAGCGCGACAGCTTCTCGGTTGAGTCATTCACTGAAATGCAGCAGGATACGCGCACGCTGCGTGCAGATGAAGCCATCCCTGGCCTGCTGCCGGTCCTGTTGAAAAGTGGCGACAATCGCGTCCGGGAAGCCGCTCGCTATCTCCAGGAGTGGGACCACAACTTGACCACTGATTCGGTCGCAGCCTCAATCTTCGAGGTATTCTTCAATCAGTGGTGCCTGCGGGTTGCCTCCGAAAGATTCGAAAGTGAGCTCGCGGCTTCTCTTTCGACCACCTGTGGAGGACTGGCCGCAAAACTGATTCACGAGGACGTGGCCGAATGGTTCGAAGAGACAGATCGAGAAGTGGCCATGGTTGATGCCCTACGCGCTGCCCTGTCAGAGATCGAGAATCGATTGGGTGCCGACATGTCCCTTTGGGCATGGGGCAACCTCCATAAGGTACAGTTGCGCCACGTCCTGTCAGAGAGGGGTGACTTGAGTGCCCTGCTCGATCGCGGCGGGCTGCCTGTAGGGGGCAGCGGAGTGACCGTTTGTAATACGGGATTCGACCCAAACTGGGGGGCGCTGATGGGGGCAAACTACAGGTTGATCAGCGATCTGGGCGAAGACGGCATGTGGGCCGTAGAGTCGCAGGGACAGTCAGGGCATCCGGGTTCGGAGCACTACTGTGACCAGCTGAAGGAGTGGCTGGAAGGAAGATACCACTTTCTCAATCTTGGACCAGATTGCGACCACCAAGATTCTGAAGCCGATGTCTGTGTCCTGCACACGGCAACAAGAAAGGGTCGTTAGAGTAGTCCAGAAACTGTCCTAAGACTCTTTCGCCGCCTGAATGTGGCGATGAATCTGGTCGCTGAAGCGGTACTCGCTGTTGTCCTCCGGCTCGTACCCAATGACCTTTCGGGCGTTGACAATACTCCAGAAAGCCTGCGAGTTTCCGCTGATCCCATAAAACACCTGGAAAGGCACGCCTTCTTCATCTCCGATTTCTTCGGACTCGATGCTCTTGATGAACAATTGTTGCAGGTCGCGCTGGCTGATGTAGACACCCAGCCCGCGGATCATGCGGCGCAGGTCTCCCGGTTCGATTCTCTCCAGGTCGTCCTCCCTCGGCCCGCCAATACGAACCTGCACGTTCTCCAGGGGCCGGGGGGAACTGTCCTCGGCGTGGACGCCCCGGAACTGCATCCGGCCAACGGCGTAAACGAACCCCAGATGTTCATAGGCCTCTTTGGCCCAGCCGTAAAAATTGTCGGAGAACGGTCTCATCTCCGGCGTGACGATGTCCCACCTCTTGTCCAGAATCAGAGGCTCGTAGTAGTCGGCCGCATGGTTGGAGCTGGCGACGACCAGACGGCGCACCCCCTCCTCCTGCGCGGTCTGGTAAACGTGGAAGGCCATCTCCACGTTCGACAACTCGGCATAGAAGTCCTGGACCGGGTCCAACTTGTCTTCTGCCCGGGTAAAGCCAAGATGGACCACGGCGTCGGCTCCGCCAAAGTGATGGCGGTAGGAGTCCCGATCGCGTCGGGTCAGGTCCGCGATCTGAACGCCTGCCACTTCATTGCCGTCTCGGTCGGCGGTCCTTACATCCAGCAGGGTAAGGTCATACCGCTCGCGAAAGGCGGGCAGCAGCAGGCTTGCGATATAGCCGGAGGCACCCGTAACGACTACCTTTCTTTTCTCACTCATTCTTTGCTCCACATGCGTTCGATAGTTTCTCTGTGCTCGGCGTAGTGCCCATAGGTATTGCCGGCAATTCGCCACAGAATGGGTGTATGCCCGTCCGGTCGGCGGTCCTGAGGTTGGAAATCGTCGTAGGGACGGAGAAGGTCTTCGTCTGAAAGCTCGGCGACGGCAGCCAGCGCGTCCAGGTGTGCGGCTTCAAGTTCCGCCAAGACCTCTTTGAGCGGCAGGTCCCGATTGCGCTCATATATGACCTGATTCATGCGTTCGATTCCAACGATGTTTGGCGCCGCATCCTCAGGCAGGCCCATCGGGGGGTATCGACGCTGCTTTCTGACCAGGGCGGCCAGGCCTCTTGCCCACGCGGCCAGATGCGCCAGCTCATCCTTTGTCGACCAACCTTCTTGGCCGGGCGTCAATAGCTGGTCCCCGCTCAGTCCGGACAGGACCTTCTGCAAATGGTCCCACTCGCTTTCAATGCTTGCAAGGACATCTTGCACGGTAGGAGGAGGCGAAGAAATGTTCTCGGTCATACTCTTGATTCCAGCTCGACGTGGTTCTATGCTGTCAGGTCGACAATCCAGTCAAGGTGCTCTGCAGCCTTAACCGGGGCCAACGAAAATGCTGAGAAGCTCCTACTATCCCGAACTGCTCTCTGCAGCCGGCGTCGGTGAGGGCGAAGGCAGAGGTTGCGGAGCGGGTTCCATTGAGAGGCCGCTCACTTCCACCATGCGTTCCAGGACCTGCTCCAGCGCGTCCAGTTCAACACCGTAGGCAGCCCAATTTCCGGACTGCAGGGCATCCTGCGCCCGGCTATATCTTTCGTTCGCCTGCAAAATCAGATCCTCGAGAGTGGATGCTGTCAGATCGACCTTTACAATCTCTCGATCAACCGCAGAAACTTCAGTGGGCAGTTCACTGTCTCCCGAGACTGCCAGCTCTGCCAGCGTTGTGTCGGCGAGGATGCCCTGGCCGAACAGGTCTACAAGGGCCAGCCCAAGGTTTTCGGCCATGATGACGCGTTCCGAGGTGGCCAGAATGACTCGCTTCAGCTCCGGAATCTTGCCGGTGGCAGCCTGCAGATAAAGGGGCTCAACATAGAGCAGGCTCTCACCTATCGGAATGACCAGCAGGTTACCTCGTATCACTTGACTTCCTTGCTGATTCCACAGACTGAGTAGCGAGCTGATCGTCGGATCCTGGTCGATACGTGCTTCAATCTGTTTAGGTCCAAAAACGAGAGAGTCTTTGCCGAAGCGGTATACCAACATCTCTCCGTACTTGCCAGGATCATTCTGTGCGGCCAGCCACGAGATCATGTTCTCTCGGTTGGCAGGTGTAAATGGAAGGATCTGGATGAAGTCCAGGTCGTCGCTGCCAGGGAGCTGCATCAGTACATAGTAGGGTTCCATTGGCCGCGATTGGTTGTCGAAGATCTCTTCCGGCCATGCCCAAACGTCTTCCCTGTTGTAGAAGTCGGTCGGCTCGGTCATCTGGTACGTACGGAAGACACTGGCCTGAATGCTGAAGAGATCATTGGGATAGCGAATGTGGGCATTGAGGTCGGCCGGCATCTCCTCGAAAGGCGTGAAGAGCGCCGGAAAAATGCGCGCGTAAGCCGCGGCGATCGGTTCATCCGGCTCGACCAGGTAGAAGTCCATCTTGCCCGTATATGCATTGACAATGATCTTTACCGGATTGCGAATATAATTGAAGCCCGGCGGAACGGTTCTGGTCCCGAACTGGCTCGGTTCACTGTAAGGGAAGCGCCCGCTGACAGTATAGGCGTCTAAGAACCAGTAGAGGTTTCCATCGCCGCCTACTACAATGTACGGGTCCGAGTCGAAGCGCAGGAAGGGAGCCACCTCAATCGTACGCTGCAGGATATTGCGTCTCCACAGAAGCTGGCTCTCCGAATTCAACTCCTGGCTGATGAACAAGTTGACGTCAGCGAACTGAATGGCGAAAGCCAGTCGGGGAAGAAACCCCCCGATCCTGATACCCGTATCTGCCTCAAAGGTCGTGAATACGTTGCCGCCTTCACCACGGGGGTAGTCAAACTCCTCTGTTTCGGTCTTCACTATGACGTATTCATTCGTGCGCTCGCCAAAGTAGATCTGTGGTCGAGAAACGTCCAGAATGCCCTGAACTGGGAGGTCCTGCAGCACAAATGTCGGCAGGCCGTCCGGGGTGATCTCCGCCACAGGGGAGGCGGCCACGCCATAGCCGTGCGTATAGACCAGTTTGCGGTTCACCCACGTTTGCGCAGGCTGCTCCAGCTGTTCGGGGATAAGTTCCCGCGCCGAAAGCATTAGTTGCCGCCGTTCACCTTCAACTTCGTAGCGATCGATATCTATGTCGGTGAACTGGTACTGCTGCCGCAGCGCCTGCACCTGGTTGTAGGTCTGGAGTAGGGGCCGGTAGTCCCACAACCGGATGTTCCGAATCGTATCTGGTTGGTCGAGAAGTTCGTCTGGCGTCAGCTCACTCTCGGCGTCGAAGTTTTCGTCAACGATTCTGTCCAGTCCGTATGCCGCACGCGTGAAGTCGATGTTGTAGGAAATGAACTCCCTCTCTCGGGTGAACTCGTTGGGGTTGACCTGAAACCGCTGAACCAGGTTCGGGTAAATGTTGCCTGCCAAAGCGGAAATCGCGATCCAGCCAACCAATACCACGACGATGGCCCGCCACGCTTGCTGCAAGAATACGTTCACCAAGAGCAGGAGTGCGTCAAATATAGTGACAAACACGAGAATGTTGAATGCAGGAAGCTGGGCATTGACGTCTGTGTAGCCTGCCCCGAATACGGCCCCGCGGTTACTGTAGACGAGCTCCAGGGCGTCCAACCTGTACTGCCACGCGATCAGGAGCAGGATCAACGCACCGAGACAACTGAGGTGGGCGCGCACCGGGGCGGGCGCACTCCAACCCCGCCATCCAATGCCGCTGGCAAGGCCGGTTGCAATCAAAGTAATGACGAATGTCGTCATCAGCCAGCCGCGTAGGAACTGCCAGATCGGCAATGTAAAGAGGAAGAAACTTACATCACGACCAAAGATTGGGTCGGTCAATCCAAATGGCTGTTGATTGAAGTAAAGGAGAAGTTCCTCCCATGCCGAGGAGGCCCCCGTGCCCATGAAGAATGCAAAAAACGCGCCCACCAATACGACAATTGGAGTGATTCTGACCCCTACAGCCTGAATCGCTTCGGTCACCGGCGTGTCGGCAAGCCCCTGCGGGTTCAGACGACGGACCAGCAGGACGTTAAAGACGAAAACAAGCCAGAAAGCAAGCGCTCCGGCAACAAAGAGACCGAATGACGCCCCGATACGAGTAAAGAACACGGAAGTCAGCTTAAGGCTGTCATACCACAACCAGTCCGTGTAGAATCCAAGAACAGTATTGAACAAGATGAGAACCAGGAAGGGGATGAGCATCCACCACAGCAGCCGGCCCCCTCCTCCTGAACCGCCGTTGCCCC
>VYDA01000304.1 GCA_009843665.1 Caldilineaceae bacterium SB0675_bin_29
GGGTGATGGTGGTCACCGATCCACGGCTGGCTGAGGGCGAGCCGGTGGCGGTTGCGCTGGAGGCCCTGCGGGCGGAGGGCATCGATGCGGTTCTCTATGATGAAGTTCGTGTCGAGCCGACGGATACTTCCTTTCTTCATGCCATCGGTTTTGCCCGCGACGGCAACTTCGACGGATACGTGTCGGTGGGGGGCGGGTCGACGATTGACACGGCGAAGGCGGCGAATCTCTATGCGACTTATCCGGCGGAGTTTCTGGACTACGTCAATCCGCCGATTGGCAGGGGAATCCCCGTTCCCGGCGCGCTGCGGCCGCATGTGGCCGTGCCAACGACTGCAGGTACGGGCAGCGAGACGACCGGCGTCGCCATCTGCGATCTGACGGAGATGCACGTAAAGACCGGAATTGCGCACAGGGCGCTGAGGCCGCAGATTGGAATACTCGATCCGCACAACACGCGGACGCTGCCGCAGATGGCTGCCGCGAGTACGGGGTTGGACGTGTTGAGCCATGCGCTGGAATCGCTGACGGCGCTGCCGTACGACGGCCGCGACGCGCCGGCGTCTCCTGAGCTGAGGCCGGCGTACCAAGGGGCGAACCCGATCAGCGATATCTGGGCGACCAAGGCGATTGAGATGGTGGCGGCGAACATCGTGCGTGCGATCCAGGATACGGAGGACGACGAGGCGCGCAGCGCGATGCTGCTGGCGGCGGCCTACGCGGGCATCGGGTTCGGTAATGCGGGCGTGCATCTGCCTCATGGGATGAGCTACCCGGTCAGCGGGATGGTGCGGGCGTTCAGACCGCCGGGGTACCCGCCGGACCATCCGATCATTCCGCACGGGATGGCGGTCATTCTGAACGCGCCGGCGGTTTTTCGCTTCACGGCGCCGACGAATCCTGAGAAGCATCTTTACGCGGCGCGGTTGATGGGCGTAGACACGACGGGCGCGGCCGCGGAGGATGCGGGCGAGCTGCTTGCAGGGGCGATCATTGACCTGATGCAGAAGACGGGCGTTCCCAACGGCCTGGGCGCGATCGGATTCACTGAGGAGGACATTCCGGCGCTGGTCGAGGGGACATTGCCGCAACACCGGGTGACGAAGCTGTCACCGCGACCGGCGGAGGCGCAGGATTTGGAGGCGCTTTTCCGGGACGCGATGAGTTATTGGTAGTTGGGACTGAAGAGGCGCGTATTGGGGAAGGGCGCGCTGGCGTCCGCAGACCACGTCTGAATTAGAAGACACAGGAAGTCAGCTGCAGAGGCAGCTACTGTTTCAGTGCCCGCTCCAGGACCTGGGCCATGTGCAGCGGGGCGCGGCCTGCGAACTGCTCAATCTGGTCGCGGCAGCTGGTGCCGCTGGCCACGAGTAGTGCGCCGGCGGGCATGTCGCGCACGGCAGGGAAGAGCCGCTCCTCGCCGATGTCGCGGCTCACTTCGAAGTGACCCTTTCCGTAGCCGAAGTCACCCGCCATTCCGCAGCAGCCGCTGTCGATCACCTGCACTGTGTAGCCAGCGGCGCGGAGCGCGGCCACGCTGGCTTCGTTTCCTATCAGCGCTTTCTGGTGGCAGTGACCGTGGAGCCAGGCCGTTCCCGGCTCGTCGCGCCAGATTGCAGAAAAGCCCGATCCAAGACTGGTTTTGCCGTCTTCACTGCCGTTCCCGTTCGTCTCGGGAGCGGCTGTTTCGCGGGCGATGAATTCGTCGAAGGTCAGCGCGTTTTCGGCCACAGATTGCGCGGCCTCGGGATCGGAAGCCAGGTCCAAGTATTCGTCACGCAGGGTGAGGATACAGCTGGGTTCCAGCCCGACGATGGGCAGGCCACGGCGGGCGTAGGGGGCGAGGAGGGCGACGTTTCTGTCGACCCAGCCGCGTACCTTGTTGGCCTGACCGCCGGTGATGAGGGGGCGTCCGCAGCAGGCACGTCCTTCCGCCAGACGAACCGGATCGCAAGCCGACTCCAGAACCCTGTCGGCGGCCTGACCGATCTCGGGATGGTTGAACTCGGCCCAGGTATCGTGGAAGAGAATGACCGTGGACGGACTTTTGCCGTTTGCAGCGCCAGTCCCTGCGGTCGCGGCGCGGCGGGCAAACCAGGTTGACAGCGGCTGCCGGGCATAGGCGGGCAGGGTCCGGCGCGGGTCGATGCCGGCGCGGGCGAAGGCCGCTTTTGCGGGCGCGGACTTCATTCCCCAGTTGACAAGTGGGACGAGTGGGCGGCCGAACCGATACAGCATACGGTTCAGTGTGGGCAGGAGTCCCATGAGCCGGTTGAAGAGGGGCAGGCCGTTGCGGTCGTAGTAGTGGACCAGGTACTCGGCCTTGATGCGCGCCATGTCGACTGCGGAGGGGCACTCGCTCTTGCAGGCCTTGCAGCCGATGCAGAGGTCCATCACGTCGTACATTTGCGGTGAGAAGAGCTCTTCTGGGGGAATGCGGCCGGCCATGGCGTTGCGCAGGGCATTGGCGCGGCCGCGGGTCGTGTCCTTCTCATCTTTGGTGGCGATGTAGCTGGGGCACATTGTGCCGGCGCCGAGCTTGCGGCAGACGCCGGCGCCGTTGCACATTTCGATGGCGCCGGTGTAGCCGAAGTCGCTGCTCCAGTCGAAGACGGTCTGCAGCTGAATGGTGTCGTACTCTTTGCCGAAGCGGAGATTCTCAGTTGAGGGGGGCGCGTCGATGATCTTGCCCGGATTCATGCGGTTGTCGGGGTCGAAAACATCCTTCACCTGGCACATGGCGCCGTAGAGTTCGGGGCCGAACAGGCGGGGATGGAGATAACTGCGGGCGAGGCCGTCGCCGTGTTCGCCGCTCATGGCGCCGCCGTAGTTTAGCGCCAAATCACAGGCATGCTCGCCGACTATGCGAAGGGTGTCGATGCCGGTACGGTCCTTGAGGTTGAGGAGGGGGCGCACGTGCAAACAGCCGGCGGAGGCGTGGGCGTATACGGCGATACCGGGGACATCTTCCTGTTCGCCGCAGAAGTCGAGGATTTTTTGCAGGTATTCGGCAAGCTTCTCCTGCGGAACGGTCGTGTCTTCGATACCTGGGACGGGCTTGTAGTCGCCACGGCGGCCCATGAGAATGTTAAGGCCGGCCTTGCGCACATCCCACACGTCTTTCTGGCGGGTCGGATCCAGAATCTTTACGACGGTACTGCGCCAACCGCGTGAGAGCAGGAGGCGCTCCAGGCCGTCCAGTTTGGCGGAGAGCTCGCGCTCTTCAGTGCCGTAGAACTCGGTCAGGAGCACGGCCTCCGGGTCTCCGACGACGAAGTGGAGCCGTTTGGCCCACTCGGGCTGGGCGCGGGCCAGGTCCATAAGATGTTTGTCCAGCAGCTCGGAGGCGCTGGGACTGGTTTCGAGGATGTCGGGAATGGCGGCGCAGGCGTCGACGAGGCGGTCAAAGTGGACGACGGCCAGGGCGGTCATCTGCGGCTTGCGGACCAATTTGAGCTTGGCACTGGTAACGGTTGCGAGGGTGCCTTCGCTGCCGGCGAGAAGCTGGATGAGGTTGAAGCGGTCGATCTGGGAGGCGTCGCAGAATTGGGAGCGGTAGAGTTTATCGAAACCGAGTTGGGCGCGCAGGAGAGCGGCCTGTTCACCGGCCCGGCTGTCTCCGTTGGTTGCGGCTTCGTCCTGGAGGAGACCGTGCAGGAGACGGTCGAGGCCGTAGCCCGAGACACGGCGCCAGTGGCGGGGCCAGCGCTCCAGGATTTGCTCGAACTGGGCGCGCACGATGCCGGGGACTTCGCGGTAAATCTGCGCTTCGAGGGTGTTGCCGCGGCTGCGGATTTCCAGTTCCGTGGAGGAGACCGGGCCGAAGCGGGTAGCTGAGCCGTCGCTGAGAATGACGTCGGTCTCCAGCAGGTTGTCGGCCAGCATGCCGTAGAGGATGCTGTGGCTGCCGGTGGCGTTGTTGCCGATCGAGCCGCCGACGGAGGCGCGGTCGGCGCTGGCCGGATCGGGACCCAGCATCAGGCCGAGGGGGGCCAGTGTCTTGTTAAGGATGCCTACGGAGATGCCTGCCTGCACAGTGGCGGTCGCGGCCTCCTGATCGACTGCCAGGATACGGTCCATGTATTTGGTCGTGTCGACGACCAGCCCGGGGCCCACGCACTGACCGGCCAGTGAACTTCCGCCGCCGCGAGGCAGGAGCGGGACATTGTGGCGTGCGGCAATCTCCACGGCAGCCTGGACGTCATCGGCAGAGCGGGGGATGACAACACCCAGGGGTTGAATCTGATACTGGCTGGCGTCGGTGCTGTAGAGCATGCGGCTGTAGCCGTCGAAGCGCACCTCGCCTTCGACAACCTGCTCCAACTCATGGACCAGCTCCTGCGTTTCCTGTAGAGGTCCACGGAAGGAGGATGAGGGGATGGTGGCTGGATCCTGAATCAGGGAGTGCTGCGTCATAACGGCTTAATCCTATAGGTTCACGAACTCGTGCGGGAATGGAGGCGCCAATGGGACTTGACGTGCTCCAATTCAAGACTCCAGCGAGAAAGGCGTGGATTGCTCTGCACTTTAACAGAATCCAGCTTTGCGGTATACTCGCGTATCATTGCAGGGACAAGGCTTTGCAGATTATCGGGTCAGGAATTGACGCTTGCCGGCACTGTGAAGCTGCATCGCGGTCCGATTCGAACAACAGGAGAGTTGAATGTCCAATAGCGTAAACGGAAACGGCGCGCAGATCAAAATGTACACGACCAGCTGGTGCCCGGATTGCTGGTGGGCGAAGTCGGTTATGCGGGGAAACAGTGTCGAGTTCGAGGAGATCGACATCGAGAGCGATGAAGAGGCCAGAGAGCTGGTGCAGAAACTGAACCGGGGCAACATGTCTGTGCCTACGATCGTCTTTCCGGACGGTGACGTGTTGACCGAGCCCTCGACGACGGCGTTGATGGCAAAGCTTTCGAAGTTATAGCGGTCTTTCTGACGCCCAGGAGGGGGCCAGCGGTTTTGGGCCCGGCCTCAACTTCCCGAGCCAGACTCGTTCCGTCGATGTGCGGGACCGGCAACGGTACGGTGTGAATTCGAACGCAGCGGCGACGGTTTGACCCTGCGATAAGAGATTTTTCATGGAAAGAGAAGATCCGGTCCTGGAAGTGGGGCCGTGAATAGAAGGAGATGTGCGGGAGCCTCTTGAGGACGTGAGGGCCAGCCGGTCACCGACCTAGTGCGTTCTCGCGATCCTGGCGGCCCGGAGAGGCCTACATCTCCGCCATTCGGAAAATTGGAATTGAAAGGTCAGGTGCCCAGGCATGGAACATTCACTCCTGAGTCATGTCGACTTGAGCCAACGGTTGAAGCGGAAAGAGTACGAACAGATCCTCGTGGAACGGCAGGAACAGTTTTTGGCGCTGCGTCTGCAGTTGTGCGGGCAGATTGGCGGCAAGATTGGTCCGCCTCTGCTCATTCTTTTTGAGGGGTGGGATGCGGCCGGAAAGGGCGGCTGCATACGGCGGCTGACGGCGCCGCTGGACCCGCGCCATTTTTCGGTGCACCAGTACCAGGCGCCAACCGATCGCGAAAAACGACACCATTTTCTGTGGCGTTTCTGGCCGGCCGTTCCGGGCAGGGGGGGTATGTGCATTTTCGACCGTACCTGGTATGGACGCGTGCTAGTGGAGCGGGTCGAGGGCTTTGCGAGTGTCCCGGACTGGCGGCGGGCGTATGAGGAGATTCGTCACTGGGAGTCGCTGTTGGTTTCGGACGGTACGATTCTGATCAAGTTTTTCCTTCACATTTCCTCGAAGGAACAGAAGAAGCGATTCGACAGCCGGGCCGTTGACCATTTGCGGCAGTGGAAACTGACCGACGAGGACTGGCGCAACCGGAAGAAACGCAAGGAGTACGAAGAGGCGATTGTGGAGATGGTGGAGAAGACGGATACGGTGATGGCACCGTGGACGATCGTGGCCGCGGAACAGAAACGATTTGCGCGGATCAAGGTGCTGGAGACGGTGAATCAGAAAATTGAGGCCGCGTTGGGCTGAGCGGCTGCAGTAGCCATTGGGACGTACCCCCTTCAGCTGAAGTTCGGAAGCAGACGAGTTCCTCGTTTTTGGACTGTCCAATGACCCTAAAAGGGAAAGTAGCAATTGTCACTGGAGCGGCGTCCGGCATCGGGCGGGCCTGCGCACAGCGTTTTGTGGAGGAAGGGGCGACTGTGCTGGCCTGCGACATCGACGGCGGCGGGCTGGAGCAACTGGCGTCCGAACAAAGGGATAGCCGCCTTCACACTGTTCTCTGTGACGTGACGAAGAGGGCTGATGCGGAGTCGAGCGTCGGGAAGGCGCTCTCCGTTGGCGGCAGGCTGGACTGTCTTGTGAATTCGGCTGGGATTACGCCGCGTACGCTGCCGCCTGAGGCTGATTTTGAGGCGCGTTGGGACGCGGTGATGGAGGTCAATGCCAAAGGCGTATTCCTGATGTCGTATGCGGCGTTGGAGGTGATGCGACCAGCAGGCCGGGGAGCGATTGTGAACCTTGTCTCGGTGATGAGCATGGTTGGGTACCCGACATCGCTGCCGTTTTCGGACGGCTTTACGGCGTATCCTCACAGCAAGGGGGCGGTGGCGCAGATGACCAAGGAGATGGGGGTTCGCTTCGCGGTCGAGGGTGTGCGCGTCAATGCGGTTGCGCCGGGGTTCGTTTATTCGCCGCTCACGGAGAACGTGGTTGGGAACCCGGAGGTGCATGCGGAGATGAAGCGGCTGCATCCGATGGGACGGATGGGGCAGCCGGAGGAGGTGGCGGCAGTGGTAGCGTTTCTGGCGTCGGACGAGGCGTCATTTGTGACTGCGAGCGTTTGGCCGGTGGATGGGGGGTATACGGCGCAGTAGTTCGCTACACGCTACGTTTGCTTAAGGTTCAGATTCCGGCAAACATTTTTACCGGTTAGACAGTTGTCTAAAAGGACTGTCCCAAGGGCTTAAGATCGGCAACTTCATGGCAAGAAAGTGTGGCACGGACCTGCTGGAATCGGCTGACAGTTTCGGCAGAGTAGAGTCGTTCACCGCAATGTAGACATACCTCGGCAGGGGCGGACACAGCAGCGATATTTGCGCCGCCACGCAGTAGCTTCTCGACTTCCTTCTCGACCATTTCACCTCCACATTTCGGACATTTTTTGAATGGCATCAATAGACTGTGCTCCTTACGCGCCGATTGATTCTACAGATTGGGTCAGGGCGTTAAGTGGGAAATACGACATGTTGTCCCTCCACTAGGGACAGAAGGTTTCACGAAGCGCCATCGAGGACGAGGCAACTAAGAGGGCACCCACAAGGGGTGCCCCTACGGTGGGATGCCTGGATGCAAGGAAATGTCAGCGAGCCCCAAACAACATTGAAATGTCTTACGCAAGGGCAGTCTTCGTAGGCCAAATCGGATGAGACTGACAGAGAAAACTTAAAGCGTTAGCTTGGCCAACTGTGCTTCTTGTTGGGCGTGGTGGGTGATGGGGATCCGATTGCATTGAAGTGCGCCGACAATGTCTTCAGGACTCGCAGGACATTGGGCTATATGCCGAGTCTCGCCGGAGTCTTCCTCACTATCTTTCGCGGACTTCATGCATGACTGGTCAGCGACTATTCGTCTCTGACGTCTACGCCCATTTCAGCGAATACTTCCCGCCAAGGACGGGCTGTCGACGGGTCAGACTTCCACTCGTCGAAAGCTCGCATGGCGCGCCGAATCGCCCAATATTCTCTCAGTTTTTGCAGCAAGGGGATGTTGTCGACAAGGCGCAACAGGTGTTTCTTTAGAGTCATTTACTTTTTCTCACTTTTCAAGGCCCGCCACACTCTTTCGGGTGTGAAGGGAATTTCGCGGATGCGTACGCCGGTGGCGTCGAAGATGGCGCTGGCGATGGCGGGGGCCATGCCGTCCATGGGGATTTCGGCTATGGCTTTGGCGCCGAAGGGGCCGGTGGGCTCGTAAGTCTGGACGAGGATGGTGTCGAGTTCCGGTATTTCGT
>VYDA01000320.1:0-2367 GCA_009843665.1 Caldilineaceae bacterium SB0675_bin_29
ACAATAACCTCTATCTCGATCGCGAACTTATCGTAAACGATGAATAGGAAATCGTGCCCGAGTATCTGAGGTAAAGCTGAAACTGATTACCATCACCAAACAGGCAGCGAAAGCTCGATTGGAGGAGCAACAGCATGTCGACCTCAGGACAGACCAATAGTTTTGGCCAGTTACTCGCAGAAGCCCTGGCGCTGAGCAAGATCGGAGACGGCACGCGCGCCGTCCTCTTGAGTTCGCACGTCTACGACGAACGCGCTATGCGTGCCTACGGCGACGCCCTTGACATCCTCGGCGCAGATTGGGTTCGCGTCATCATGTCCGGGAAGACCAATGGAACCAGCTTTGCCAACCCCGTGCAGGACGGCTCCTTCGTCGCCGACATTCTCAAGTCGGCCGACATCGTCGTCAGGCCGACAACGGCCAAAGGAGCGGTGGCCGACATCGGCATGTACACGCCCGTCTTTGAAGAGATCATCATGAGTGGCACGCGCTGGTGGGACTGCTCCGTCGGCGGCTCGGAAACACTCCTCCGCAAACTGTTCCCGACCCAACCGATGATCGACCGCACCCGCGCCGGCGCCGTCCGCATGCAGGGAGCCAAGACCCTTCGCATAACCTCCGAGGCCGGCACCGATCTGACCCTGAGCGTCGAAGGACGCATCGGCCACTGTCAGGTCGGCATCGTCGACGAGCCGGGCCGCTGGGACAACTTCGGCTTCGGACTGGTCGCAACCGCGCCCGTCGAGGACTCAGCCAACGGGAAGGTGGTCTGGGATGCCGAAGACTCGCTTGGCGAGCTGCTCGGCTCCTACAGCGCGCTGCTGCCGGAACAGGTCGTTACCCACTTCGAGAATGGCAAAATCGTTCGCATCGAGGGCGGTTGGGTAGCCCGCCGCTTTGAGAGCTACCTGGCTGGTCTCAAACGCCCCGAGTTCTACCGGATCGCCCACATCGGCTGGGGTACACATGCGAGCGCCGCCTGGGGCGGTCCCGGCTGGAACACCGCCGAGTGGGAGAGCTACTACGGCTGTATCATGCTGCACCTTGGCATGAACATTTTTTCCACGCTCGCCCCGTACAACGGCCTCCATGGCCAGAGTCGCCCATCGATTGCCTGGCCGATGCCGTCTCACGCCGGTGGCTGCCTGCTGCGCCACGACCTCTATCTCGATGACGAGCTGATTGTCAAAGAGGGACAGATCGTTGTGGATGAACTGAAGTAAACAACATCATCGGCTAATGTGCCGCCTTGACGCGGCCGTCCGACAAGAGAGTAGTCAGAGAGGAGTCAATCCATGCGCATGCAGGATTTCGCAGTATCCTACCACGCCGCAACCGAGATAGTTGGTCTGTTTCGCGAAGTATTGGAAGGGTGCAAGCTCACCTCCGACGAGACGCTGCTGCTCTTCACCGACACCAGATTCAACCCTACCTACCCCGCCGCATTCATGGCCGCAGGACAGGAAATCGGCGCCGAAGTCATCCAGATGACCGTCCCGTCTACCCTCCCCGAAATCTCTTCAGCCTACATTCGTGATGCCTGGAAAGCAGCCGACCTCGTGATCGGCATGTCTCAAGTGCAGTGGCTCTATTCGCGGGCCCACGACGAAGCGCGGCAGTCCGGTACGCGCGCGCTGATGGTCGTCGAACCGATCGACGTACTGCGCCGCCTCTCCCCCAACGAGGATGTGCGCAAACGCGGCCGCGCCGGCGTCCCCCTGTTGACCGCAGGCAAGGAGATGCGCATAACGTCTAAGAACGGTACCGATTTCACCGTCAACAAAGAAGGCCGCGAGGCCTACACGCTCTACAGCCTCGCCGACGAACCCGGCAAATGGGATCACTGGCCGCAAGGGCTGGTTACCTTCTTCGCCGCACCGGGCCAGGGCGACGGTACAATTGTGGTCGATCCCGGCACCGTCTTCCTTAAGTTTCGCCGCCACTCCACCGAACCTGTAAAGCTCACCGTCCGCGAAGGACGCATCGTCAAGTTCGAGGGAGGCACCGAGGCTCGCCTGGTCGAAGAATGGTTCGCCCAGTGGAACGACCCCCGCTCTTACGAGCTGGCCCACGTCGGCTGGGGCACCGAACACCGCGCCGATTGGAACGTCATCGGCATGGACTCCGAGGCCTACTACGCCAACTTCCTCTTGGCTTTTGGCCGCAACATCTTCTGGCCGGTCGGCGGTGACAACGACGTCGAGTCGCACTGGGACTTCTGCTGCCTCGATCACGATATCTACGTCGACGATCAGGTAATCGTGGAAAACGGTACGATCGTTCCGGAGAACCTCAAGTAATGCGACTGCTGCAATACGTCGGCAAGCGTCTGCTCCAACTGATCCCTGTCCTGTTAGGGGTCTCGAT
>VYDA01000320.1:2377-5966 GCA_009843665.1 Caldilineaceae bacterium SB0675_bin_29
TCATAATCTTCACCATCTCCCATGTCCTTCCCGGCAATCCGGTCTACCTGTTTGTCGGGATCGACACAACGCCCGAAGAGATCGAGGCCATCACGAAGCGCCTGGGGCTCGACAAACCCCTGCATGAGCAGTACTTCATCTGGCTGGGGAACGTGCTGCGTGGCGACCTCGGCGACTCCTGGTTCACCTCCGAGTCCGTCGCCCAGGACCTGATTCGGAGGTTCCCTGCCACCTTCGAAATGACCACCGCCGCCCTCCTCCTTTCGATAGCGCTGGGCGTTCCCCTCGGCGTCCTGTCAGCAGTGTACAGAAACAGCTGGATCGACAACATCAGCCGCGGCATCACCTTGATGGGCGTGTCCGTGCCTTCCTTCTGGTTGGGGCTCCTGCTGATCTACGTCCTGTTTTACCTGTTGCGGATATTTCCGCCGCCAAGCGGCCGCATTGGTCTCCTCATCTCACCGCCGGACCGAATCACCGGCCTCTACCTGATCGACAGTCTGCTTACTGGCAACTGGAAGGCATTCAGTTCGAGCGCACATCACCTGGCCTTGCCTGTCATTACCCAAGCCCTGGTTACCCTCGCGCCCATCACCCGCCTGATGCGCTCGTCGATGCTGGAAGTCCTCGGGTCGGAGTACATTCAGGCAGCCCGCGCCAACGGCGTGCCCGATCGCCAGATCTACTTCCGCGACGCCTTGCGCAATGCGCTGCTCGCCCCTCTGACCTTCGTCGCCCTGGTTTATGGCAACCTGTTGGGCGGCAGCGTGGTTCTCGAGAGGATATTCTCCTGGCCCGGAATAGGACGCTACGCGCTCGAATCTATTGTCGTCAAGGATTACAACGCGGTACAGGGCTTTGTCCTGCTCGCGGCCGTACTATACGTCCTTGTGTTTCTGATCGTGGATATCCTTTACTTTGTCATTGATCCAAGAATAACTGCCTAGCTATTCTGCCGTTCGTGCAAATGACGGGCTGCTCGCCGAACGCCCGCAGCAGCCCGCTAAAGCGAGACTGAACCGCAATACCAGGGACCGAGAAATGAGTGCAAAAGGAACGCCCTTGCAACTGGCTCTGGATACAGAATTGCCGCCGGGCCTGCAGCGATTCCTCTACCAGCTGCGCCGCAACTGGTCGACGATGGTTGGAATCGCCATAATCCTCTTCTTCGTCCTCATCGCGATCTTCGCGCCGCTGTTGGCGACCCACGACCCGGTCATCACCAACTTGGACGAACAGTTCCAGCCACCCAGCGCCAGGCACTTTTTCGGTACCGACGAGGTAGGATGGGACATCTACTCCCGTGTCATCTATGCGACGCGCGTTGACTTCTTAATCGCAATCGCCTCAGTACTCATGGCGATAGCGATAGGCGTCCCGCTTGGTGGGCTGACCGGATACTTCAGTGGCCGTTTCGATGATATCCTGATGCGCATTCTCGATGCATTCCAGGCCTTCCCTCCCCTTATCCTGGCCATGGCCGTTGTCGCTGCCCTCGGCAGAAGCATCTGGCTCGTCATTGCCGTGATCGCCTTCATTAATTTCCCATCCTATCTCCGCGTCGTCCGCGCCGAAATGAAAAGCAAGAAGGAAAGCTTTTATGCCGAAGCCGCGCGGTCGGTCGGCAATCCATCCCATCGACTCATTTTTCGACATCTCATTCCCAACTGTCTCGATCCCGTTCTCGCCCAGGCCCCCCTCAACGCCGGATGGGCAATTCTGGTCGCCGCCAGCCTCAGTTTCATCGGCCTCGGCGTACCCATCCCAACGCCTGAGTGGGGCTCGATGATCAATGACGGCGTCGGAGGAATAGTCAGCGGCGAATGGTGGATCTCATTCTTCCCGGGGCTTACCGCCATGCTCGCCGTGCTCGGCTTCAATCTGTTATCGGAAGGACTGAGGGACATCTTCGATCCCAAACGCATGGAAATGTAAGCGATGATTGAAGTTCGGAATTCGGACACTCTCCTCGAAGTTAGAGGGCTGCATACCTACTTCTACACCTATGAGGGTGTAGTCAAGGCAGTCAACAGCGTGTCATATAAGCTCAATCGCGGTGAAATTACCGGGCTGGTCGGAGAGAGCGGCTCCGGAAAATCCGTGACCGCACAGTCCATCATCCGCCTCGTAAAGGCACCCGGCAAAATCGTCGAAGGCGAAGTCTGGCTGGATGGGCAGGACCTGATGTCATGCAGCGAAGCGGAAATGCAGACCATACGCGGCCGCAGGATCTCCATGATCTTCCAGGAACCGCGCGCCGCCCTTAATCCCCTCTTCACCGTCGGCGATCAGATCAGCCGCGTAATTCAACTGCGGGAAGGCTGCTCTCGCGGCGTTGCCGAAAGCCACGCAGTTGAAATGATGAGGGCTGTCGAAATCGCCGATCCGGACCGCCGCGCCAGTGCCTATCCCCATGAACTTTCCGGCGGCATGTGCCAGCGGGTCATGGTTGCCATGGCGCTCAGCGCCAACCCGCTTCTCTTGATCGCAGACGAACCGACAACAGGCCTCGACGTGACCGTGCAGGCGCAAGTCCTCGATCTAATCCGCCTGCGTGTGAAATCGGCCGGCTCCGCTTGCCTGTTTATCACCCATGACCTTGGCGTCGTCGCCGAACTGTGCGAAAGGGTCATCGTAATGTACGCCGGCCGCGTCGTCGAACAGGGACCCGTCGCCGAGATATTCTCAAATCCGCGCCACCCGTACACCCAAGGACTGATCGCCTCCACCCTTCGCGTAGACATCGACAAACCTATTTCTACAATTCCCGGCACCGTGCCCGACGCCGTTAATCTACCCAGCGGCTGCACATTTCATCCGCGCTGCCCCTTTGCCGAAGAGCTCTGTCAGCAGGAAGAGCCGCAGATGGTCGAAGCAGGGCAATCCCATACAACGCGGTGCCACATCGTCTCAGGACGAATCGAACGCGAAATGCTCGAAGAAGCTTGGACACTGGAGACGGCTTAGTTCGGCATCAATTCTCTGATTCTATAGCTGGCCCGAAGCATGATTCTCACCTGAAGACCGGAAATGACCTACGCCAACGGCGAAGCATTCGTACAAATCCGCAACCTGCGCAAGGACTTTCCAATTCGCGTCGGCATGTTCTCCCATGTCCGCCTGCGCGCCGTCGACGACATTTCGTTCGACATCCCTAAAGGCGCCACTATGGGACTCGTCGGCGAAAGCGGCTGCGGCAAAACGACCGCCGGACGGTGCCTCCTGCGACTGATCGAACCGACATCCGGCGAGATTCGCATGGGCGAACACAACCTCACCGACCTCAAGAGCGAGCAGGTCGCCCAGATGCGCGGTCGTATGCAGATGGTCTTTCAGGATCCCGGCGGATCCCTGACGCCCCGTATGACCATCGGCGCCATCCTTCGCGAGCCGCTCGATCTGCACACCAATCTGAACGCGCACGAGAAGGACCAGCGCGTCCGCCAGCTGCTCGCTCAGGTGGGCCTGCAGCCCGATCACCTCACTCGCTATCCCCACCAGTTCAGCGGCGGCCAGCAACAGCGAATCGGCGTCGCCCGCGCCATCGCCACCCATCCCGATTTCATCGTTCTCGACGAACCCACCTCCG
>VYDA01000320.1:5976-6490 GCA_009843665.1 Caldilineaceae bacterium SB0675_bin_29
CTCGATGTATCGGTTCGAGGCCAGATTCTGCGCCTGCTTACGCAGTTGCAAGAGGAGATGGGCCTGACCTATCTGTTTATTTCCCACGACCTGAGTGTCATTAAGCATACCTGCAATCAAGTGGCGGTTATGTATCTGGGTCGCATCGTAGAGATCGGGAGCACAGAGGATATCTTTGACTCACCAACCCACCCCTACACCCAGGCCCTGCTGTCGGCAGTACCCATTCCCGACCCAACGCAGCGCGGCAAGGAGCGCTTGAAACTGCCCGGGGAAGTGCCCAGCCCAATCGACCTGCCCCCAGGTTGCCGGCTGTATTCGCGCTGCCCTTACCGTCGCGACGCCTGCTTGGAACCGGGACCTCCGCTTCTGCAAGTTGGCGACTCGCACAAAGCCGCCTGTATCCTGGTCGACGAGAGTATCCGTCTTGGCGGAGGCAACACTTCCGCTGCCTCGTCACAGCTTGCCTAGGCGCACGAAAGTGAAAGGCAGAGCACCCCCCCGATTAGTCTCG
>VYDA01000320.1:6500-7914 GCA_009843665.1 Caldilineaceae bacterium SB0675_bin_29
TGATCCAGCTGTCAGGCGTCAACCAATCATCCGACAGAAATTGTGGACAGCGAGCTGGCGCTTCCTAAAGCATTCTTGCCGAAAGGAGTTTGCAGACATGCTGAGCAAAACGATGTCGCACCGTGCTTTGATGATGGCTTTTGTCAGCCTTCTTGTCGTCGCGCTGTTGGCCGCATGTGCCCCTGGCGTAGGCCCGGAAGCCCCGGCCGACACAGGGGAAGCCGCCGCAGATACATCCGGGATGACTGGCCGCGAAGCCGCACTCGCTACCGCTTCCGAAGAAGATCGGACCCTCATCGTAGCCGTCAGCCAGGACCTCTCTACGCTCGACTGGGACGTATCCGGCGCCTTCCCCCGCATGACCGAGACGCAGGTCAACGTCCTCGGCAGCTGGGCTCAACCGGCCATCATCGAGCATGAGGACGGCAGCTTGACCGGCGACGCACTCAATTTCGAGCCAATGCTGGCCGACTCGATGGTGATCTCGATGGATGGCACGCAATGGACCTTCAAATTGCCAGAAGGCATGAAACACTATCCTTCCGGCAATGAGATCACAGCCAACGACTACCTGTACTACAAGGATCGGCGCGGCAACATGCGTGTCCCACCTTCGCTCGACCGCCTGGTCCGCCTGGCCACCAAAGAAGAGCCCCTCAAAGGGTTCGAGGTGATCGACGACTACACCTTCCGCTTCAACGCTTCCGACTGGACGCCAATCTTGCGGCCCTTCATGAGCTGCTGTCAGTTCGGCTACCTGATCGACAGCCAGGCCTACATGGACGCCGGCGAAGCCGACGGCGACAAGTGGGGTCAGGAATACGCCAAGACCAACATGCCCAGCAGCGGCCCTTACTACATCCATGAACGCATTCCCAACGAGTCGATGGAGTTCCGCACCAATCCGAACTGGCAGGGCAAAGAGCCGTTCTTTAACCGCATAATCTTTACCGTCGTGCCCGAGTCGGCCGACCGCGTGCTCTTGCTGAAGGCCGGCGAGGTGGACATGGCCCAGGACCTGTCAGCCAAGGAAATCAACGATCTTCGCAGCGATGCCAATGTCAGCACAAAGCAGGTACGCATTGGCGACATGATCGTTATGCCGATCAACCACAACACGGAACCCTTCAACGACAAGCGTGTGCGCCAGGCTGTTTCATACTTGATTCCCTATGACGACATAATCGAGAACGTATGGTTTGGCAGCGCCGAGCGAAGTTTAGGACCGGTACCTTCCATGGTGCCCGGCTATGACCACAGCTATTGGCCTTACGACCTGCCCAAAGAAGAGGCCATTGCCAAGGCGAAAGAACTTCTGGCGGAAGCCGGCTATGCCGACGGCCTGGATCTCGATCTGAACATCGATCTGGGCACGCCAGAACAGGCAAGCATGGCCAAGATCATTCAGAGCGCC
>VYDA01000192.1 GCA_009843665.1 Caldilineaceae bacterium SB0675_bin_29
GCACAAGGGAGGGCCGAATAGGCCCGACCGCCCACAATTGCAGCGGTCAGTGGTTAATGGCCCGTTGTCAAAGACCTCGCTTTCCCTGCCCCTGTGTTGATCGCGGAATGGCTATGGCTCAGTCGTTGCGGCAGTTCAGAGAAGGAGCAGAAGCGATGCGCTTGCCGGGGTCGGCAGTTCTCCTGGCGCAAGCAAGGCAAAGTTCAGTGTCAGGGATTTGTCTTGCTCGTGCTGGCCAGCTTCTGGCCGGTTCCGGCGCGTTCGCGAAAGAGCTGTGCGCGGCGTTACGACCACATCTTCGCCATTACCTGCGGGCGATTAAGGTAGCCAATCAGGTCTGTCGGTGATTCGAGGATCAGGTCGGCGTTGCTGAAGTTCTGCGTCGCCCCCATGCCGCACAGGAGACCAACCTGCACTGCGCCGACCGCTTCGCCAACGCGCAGCTGCAGTTCGGTATCACCCACGACCAGACAGGCATCGGCGGGCAGGTTCAGCACTTCCAAGACATTCAGAAGTCCCTCGCTGTTCGGGGAGGGCTTACGCAGGTCGTCCCTGGTGACGATGGCGTCAAACAGGTCATCGGGCAGTTCTGCGTGCAGGAAGAAAGAGTCCAACTCCTGCCGCGAACGATTCGTAATCAGCGCCACTTTGTATTGCTGGCGCAATTCCATCAGCAACTCAGGCACGCCTTCGCGCAGTGTTTGCGTTTCACTGGGAGGAAAGCCCCGCACACGATGCATCCGTTTCGTAAGCCGGCGTGCATCCTCGTGCAACCTGAGCCATGTGAGGAGGCTTATGACGGCGAGGGAAGGCCCTTCCATCCACGCCATGAAGCGACGGAAAAACTGTTCACGTCTTTCGCCGGGCCAGATTCGTTCAAGCCGGTCAAACCGCTGGGCCAGTTCGGTTGCCAGGGACCAATCGAGGTGGGTCAGGGTGCCATCGAGGTCGAATACAATGCCTTCAATCCAGTGGCCGCCGATAAGTCCGGGAATCTGGATCTCGTTTTGCCGCTGCAGAGACTCGAATGGCTCCAAATCACGCAGTTTGCGGAAGACATACAGCAAGAGGGCGCGAACGCTGGCAATTGTCGGCGTGATCAGTAGCACGCCCAGGACTCCAAAGACTAGCGCGGCGCTGATGATGCCGGTGAATGTAACGGCAGGATGGAGGCGCACACGGCGCCCGACAAGGCGAGGAATGAGATAGACGCTTTCGACCTGCGTGATGATGACGTACAGGATCAGGACGATGATGGCGAAAGGGATATGGCCAATCGGGAGCCAGGTCGGACCTTGCAAGAGCGCCACGAGAGTGCCGATTGCACCGCTGATTCCGGGACCCACGGTAGGCAGAAACTCAAGAATGCCGGCGAGAAGAGCCAGGGCTGCGGCGTTGGGCAGGCCAACAATGGACATGATAATCCAGGTCATGAACCCGACCACTAGGCCCAGTACCAACTGCCCGCGCAGAAAGGCCATCCAGATTTCGCCCAGCTCCTGTGTCATGCGTTGGACATCGTCCCGGTACTCAGTCGGTAGAGCGTTCATCACCATGCGCTGCAGTTTTATTATGTCTTTGAGCAACCAGAAACCCAGTACAAGCACATAGATGGTGGTAAGGACACCGGTCGTAAAGGTGGCGGCCAGGCCGAGGACGCCGGTGCCGGCCTGCGAGAGCACGTTCTGAATGACAGTGCCCAGCTGTTGCAGAATATCGTTGATTTCAAGGTTGAATCCGAAGATGGGCAGGAGGGGTCCAGGAGCGGCCGACTGCATGTCGGTGACCATGGTTTCAAGCAGAACGAGCAGAGATTCGATTGAAGTGACCACCCGGGGCACGAAGATGATAGGCCCAATTATCAGTACGAGGATAACCAGCAGATAGACAGCAACGATTGACGTGGCACGGCTCCAACCGGTTCGCTGCTGCACCCAACTCACTGGCTGGTAAAGTACGAAGGTGAGCAGTAAGGCGATGATCGTCGGCTGGATCATCACCCGGAACGCGTAGAGGAGTAGCACGGCCAGCAGGCCGAGAAGCGACGATACCACTATCTTCGTGGTTGTACTCCACCGGTTCGTATTCATATCGCTAAGAGATGCATATGGGTACACATTACGGGCCGCCGGCCTCTCAACTGCTGGCGGCGCGTCTCACAATTTACTGTTCAGACTATCGGAAAATGGTAAACCTCGTCAAAGGCCAGTAGCGCACCCAGATGCGGACTTTGACATAATCGCGGTGGACCGGTCCAAAAGTGCGGCTGTCGTTGCTATTCTGGCGATTATCGCCCAGGACGAAGAACAGGTCCTCCGCCAGCGTGACGGGGCCGTAGTCGAAAAGGAATTCTCCTGAGCCCGGATCATTCTGACTAGCTTCTCCTGCAGGGAGGGCAGCCAAGCCCGGCCAGATTGCCTTCGTGTAAGCCATTTCACGCCCGTCGACCAGGATACGGCCCTGCCTTATCTCGACTGTTTCTCCTGGCAGTCCTACCACGCGCTTGATTATGAGCGCCGGCGACCCGGGCATATCCAGGACGATTATCTCATTGTGGCGAGGGGCCTGGAAATAGTAGCTCAGCTTCTCCATGATCAGCCGTTCTTCAGGCCGGAGGTTGGGCTGCATACTTTGCCCGCGCACAATGGTGGCCTGCGCGAGGAAGAGATGGATAAGCGCTGCCAGGAAGATGGCAGGGAGAACAATCTGCAGGATTTCTTTGAGCGCGGAAAAGGCGGCTGCGGCCGTGGACATGCCTTGCGAGTCGGGTACGGGCTGTCTTACCGTTGGGATGTTGGAGCCGGCAGACGCCAGAAGCCGGGCAGGACCGAACTGCCTATGATGTTCTGCAGGGGGAGCGCCTGCCTGCCGGTCATCGGCAGGCAGCACCTCTCGAGGACTAGATTGCTCCCCCTGGTTTCGAGTCGACATCTTCATCGATACGAATGAGTCTACAAACTGACTCACTGGTGGGCCACCGCCTCTTACCTGCGCGGGCGGCCCCCGTTTCTCATACTGCGGTCGCGGTCGCGCTCGCGGTTTCCTCCACGTCCACCGCGATCGCGTTCCCGGCCGCCGCCTCGGCGCCCGCCGCGGTCACGGTCGCGAGCTTCCTCTGCACTCCAGCCTTCCAATACGGCCTGCCGACTCAACCTGATTTTGCCTGCGGGATCGATGTCGATCACCATGGTCGTGAGCTCATCGCCGACGTTGGCGATTTCCTCTACGTTGTTGACACGATAGTCGGCCAGCTGGCTTATATGCACTAACCCATCGACGCCAGGCAGCAAGTTGACAAATGCGCCATAGGCCTCGACTCTCACCACCTGTCCCGTGTAGATCCTGCCTATTTCGACCTCTTCGGTCAGTGACTCGATTTCGCGGCGGGCCTCTTCGGCTGCAAGGCCGTTCAGGCCGGATATGAAGACCGAACCGTCGTCGTCGATATCAATCTTGACTTCATAGCGTTCCTGCAGGGCACGGACTGTCTTGCCGCCGGGGCCGATAATCTTACCAATCTTCTCCGGATCGACACTAACGGTCAGGATGCGAGGCGCATAGGGACTTAGCTCTTCACGTGACTCCGGTATTACCTGCAACATCTCTTCCATAATGTGAAGGCGCCCCTGGCGGGCCTGCTCCAACGCTATACGCAGGATTTCAAAATCCAGTCCCTTGACCTTGAGATCCATCTGCAGGGCGGTAATACCATGGCCGCTACCGGCGACTTTGAAGTCCATATCGCCGAGATGATCTTCGACGCCCTGGATGTCGGACAGAACTACGTAATCGCCGGAATCCTGGTCTTGAACCAGGCCCATCGCGATACCGGAGACAGGGGCATCGATGGGGACCCCGGCGTCCATGAGGGCAAGCGTGCTGCCGCAGACCGATCCCATGCTGGTAGAGCCGTTGCTGCTGACGGCCTCGCTGACCAGGCGCAGGGTATAGGGAAAATCCTCAGGAATCACGGATTGCAGGGCCCGCTCGGCCAAAGCACCGTGACCGATTTCACGGCGTTTTGGTCCCCGCATGGGGTAGGCTTCGCCGGTCGAATAGGGCGGGAAGTTGTAGTGATGGATATAGCGTTTTTCTTCTTCCGGCTGCAGCGTGTAGAGGCGCTGGGCATCACCTGGGGTGCCCAGGGTCGCAATCGTGAGGACGTGCGTTTCGCCGCGCATGAACAGGCCGCTGCCGTGGACGCGAGGAATGTTGCCCACCTGTACCTGGATAGGGCGGATGGTCTGGGGGTCACGGCCGTCGGGGCGTACGCTTTCGTCCAGGATGCGTCTGCGTACGGCATCCTTGTAGAGGCTTTCCAGCGTGTCGTTCACGTCCCCGGCATCGATGTCTCCTGAGCCGATCGGCTCGGCCAGGGCCTGCATGGTTTCGTCGTGGATCTCGGCGAGGCGGGCCTTGCGTTCGTCACGTTCAGTTGTCCCGGCCACGGCTGAGGCAACCTTCTCGCGCGCCAACTGGTTCACCTGTTCGACGGTGTGTTCGGCCGCGGTAAAGACAGGGAAGTCTGTGTGTTTCTCTTTCCCGACGTCGGCCTGCATCTGCTGAATCGTCTGGATCGCCGGCTGCATGGATTCGTAGGCCAGTTTCAGCCCATCCAGCATGATATCTTCGGGCAGCTCGCTGGCACCGGCTTCCACCATCAGGATGTTGTCTGCCGTTCCGGCCACCTGCAAAGCGAGTGTGCTCAACTCCATATCGGAAACGGTCGGATTGACGACCAACTCGCCGTCAACATAGCCGATGGAAGCTGCGCCAACCGGTCCATCCCAAGGGATATCGCTGATCGCGAGGGCGGCAGAAGCGGCGATGATGGCCAGAGGGTCGATCAGTTGCTCGTTGTCCGAACTGAGCGCTGTGAGGATGATCTGTACTTCGTTGCGCATGCCCTTTGGGAAGAGCGGGCGCAGCGGCCGGTCCACCAGGCGGCAGAGGAGAATTGCCTGCTCACTGGGCCGACCCTCACGGCGGAAGAGGTTGCCGGGGATACGTCCGGCGGCGTAGAGTTTTTCTTCAAAGTCGACTGTCAAGGGGAAAAAGCCGATTCCCGGCCTCACGCCCTTATCCATCGTTGCGGTGGCGAGGATAACGGTGTCGCCACACCTGACCGTGACGGCGCCCCCTGCCTGCTGGGCAAGGATACCGGTCTCGATACTAAGCTGTTTGTCGCCCAAAGTTGTCGTGTAGATTTGGGCGCCTTCGAACAATCTGAGTTGTTCCATGGTTGTTCACCTCGAATTGAGTATTGCGCCGCTCTGCGCAAGGCCAGAACGGGCAGGTGGGGCCACCGGTTCGAGTCGCTTTCAGAACCGGCAACGCATCCGACGTTGCCGCCACCCGCACACGAAGTCGCTGGTCCGAAAAGCAAGCGATGCTATTCGGTGCGCATCATACCAGCGAAATCTCTGTGCATTGATTCGAGGTGCGGAACTGGAGAACGGATCGAAGCATTCGATCACGAGCGCTGTGGGCTCTTTCAGCGATGGCTTCGGTCCATTCTCCAATGCCGGACCCCGGTGGCAGAATCTGCCAAGTACAATGCACTGAGCACAAAGTGCATCTACGAGCGGCTGGTGGCCGTATTTCTGAGTCATTCCGTCGTGCCGTCGAGCACGACCTACGTACTTAACTGCCGGGAAGCAGGTGACAGCCTATTGTGAAGAGGTTTCCGGGCTGTAGCCTCAGTAGCTATCCGGCAATAGTCTCCATGCCTGCAAGGCGAATGTTCCAGCAATCCGCCTCAACCGTGCCGATTATCGGCGTAGTCCCAGCCTCTGAATAAGCTGGCGATAGCGATTCACATCCTTTCTTGCCAGGTAAGCCAGGTGGCGGCGGCGTTGACCGACAAGCTTCAACAGACCTCGACGCGATCCTTCGTCATGTTTGTGCGCTTTCAAGTGGTCGGTAAGGGCGTTGATGCGTGTGGTGAGGAGGGCGACCTGTACCTCCGGGGATCCTGTATCCTGTTCGAAAGTCCGGTATTCCTCAATGATCTTCGTCTTTTCTTCCGTCGAAATACTCATGTGGTACTCCTGAACTCCTTTCCTGTTGGACCAGAGAATCTCTGAAGTGAAATCACCATGTGACCATTCTCTGGTGGGCCGCCTACCGGGACAAGAGAGCCGGATCATCGCTGGAATACCACGGCGCATGATCCAGCCGGTACTGAATCAGTTTAGCACAGGAACCGATGACGCCCAAACTTTTTCCTTCAACTCGCTATACGTAAGTCCTCGGCGGACGGTCGCGTCAGGGTCTCGAGAAAGGGAAGGCGCCCCGGGTGACGGGGAAAGAGCAGGGTCGGGAGGCAGTAGTAGGAAAGGGGCAAATGGCCCTTTGAGGCACGGTGCAGGGAGGTCATTTGAGGCGTTTTCGCGTGGATGAGTGCGGCCGGGCACCACGCCTCGTGTTGGCCCTTCATTCGGGTGTCGACCTCTTGATACTCTGATTGGCTACCATTATAATGTGCCTGACTTGCCGAGCGACTATTCGGCCAACCCCAAGTGTGAATTTGAATGCGTCTTCTCCCGATGCGGGGCCGGCAAACGGCCACATACCGCCGGGGGCAAGACGGATAAAGGCCGGCCCAGGGGCACGAGGCTGAGTCTTCACACTTGACCAGGCAACATTGCGATTGCCTGAAGAGTGCAGGGGTTGAACGTGAATATCCTCGAAGGAATTCCGCGTGTCTGACTACGATTTAACTGCTACGTTCAAGATGGAGGCGCGCCGGCTTGGCTTCGACTTCTGTCGAATCGTCAGAGTGGGCGAGGCGGCGCATGCAGAGTTCTTTTCACGCTGGCTCGGACTGGGCCGGGCCGGAGAAATGACATACCTGGGGCGAAATCTGGAGAAGAGGCGTAACCCGGCCCTGCTGGCTGAGAAAGGCCCTCCCTTCCGCTCGCTTATCGTGCTGGGTGTTGACTATCATCGCTTTGAACTGGCGCCGGAGATCCTGGGCGACCCCTCGCGCGGCATAATCGCCCGCTATGCCTGGGGGGATGACTATCATGAGATAATCCGTCCGCTGCTATATGAGCTTGACGGCTGGCTGCGAGCTCAGACCGACCGGTCGACTTTGGGAAAGGGGCTGGTCGATACGGGACCTGTACTGGAACGGGACTGGGCGCACGAGGCCGGTATCGGATTTACCGGCAAAAACTGCTGTACGATTCACCCAGAGAAAGGCAGCTGGGTCTTTCTGGCGACTCTCCTGGTACCGGAGGAGCTGGTCAGCGATCCACCCGTGGTCGCAGTGCGGTCCGCCGACAGTGGTATAGAAGAGACGCTCGCGGGACTGGCGGCCGAGGGCGATTACGGGGCGTGGCAGCTTCAGGGTGGCAACAGGCTGTCAGCAGTGAATCTTCAGGGGAGAGAACCCGAATCTGAGGGAAATCCGCGTGAGTCCCCGCTGGCCACGTGCGGCCAGTGCACGCGCTGTCTAGACGCCTGCCCGACCGACGCCTTTATTGGTCCTTTTCATCTCGACCCGCAGCGCTGTATTTCCTACTGGACAATCGAATCGCGCCAGCTGATTCCCCGTCCACTGCGAAGCATGTTCGGCAATCGGATCTTCGGTTGTGACATTTGCCAGGAGGTCTGCCCCTGGAATCAGCGACTCAGGGAACGAAAGCCGTTGCTGAAAGGACTGGAGGCCCAGCAGGAGCGCGTAGCGCCGGCGTTGCTAGAGGGGTTCGATCGTCTCATGCCTTACTGGCTTGAGCCTGGCGCTTTCGCGGAGCGCTGGCGGCGATCTCCTCTGAAGCGGGCGAAGCGGTCCGGGATGTTGCGCAATGTTTGCGTTGCCCTTGGAAACTGGGGCGATCCGGCGGCCTTTGAAGGATTGGAAG
>VYDA01000639.1 GCA_009843665.1 Caldilineaceae bacterium SB0675_bin_29
CGCGCCGCCCACCGCCTGCGGGCGAACGGGGAGCCCGACGGGCGCGTCGGAGACCGAGTAGAGGCGGTCACAGGGGTGTCCGTAGGCGGCCGAACCTTGCGTGTCGAAGACTACGGCAAAATCGCCGCAACCTTCGTCGACGTCAAGACCGAACGCGCCCTCAGGGTCGCCCCCCAAATCGACGTCCGCCCCCGCGCCCGCGGCTTCGGCCCCGAGCAAACCCGCCGCTACTTCGCCATGCTCCACGGCTACCAGCGCATGCCCGACGACGAGCTTCTCTCATTCGAGTGGGTGACCCTGTCAACACCAGTCGCCGCCATCGTCAGCCGCGCCAGCGCCCGGGCAAAGTGTGATATGTGTGGCGAAGAGATTATCAACGAACGCGAAGTCGAAGTGGATGGACGCACTCTGTGCCGCACTTGTGCTGGAAACCGGTATTACACTGCGGAAAAACTGTAGCCCGGAGTACGGTTCTGACATGTTTGAACTTCCCTACGAGAATCCGGCAGTGCGAAGACAAGCCAAGGACGCTTCGCCTAGGCTAGAGTACTCTATCGATTCGAGGTCGGAGGAATCTATGGCAAAGGCCATACCCTCCAGTCACCAACCTTGGAGGGATTGAAAATCCCGATGGAGGAAGTGTTTGAGGCCTACTTGGAAACCTGATCATATCTCCGCCACTGCTGTCTAAGTGTCTTTCCCAGTCTCAAGATTAGGGGTCTTGGGAGGAGTCTAGATCCATCCTATCCTGACCGACGAACTCTGAGACCTTGCCGAACTACTGGTTGTTCCCTTTCTCTCCCGCGCGTTTGGCACGAGTAACACCCGCTTGGTACATTTGTGCTGTAATCGGGTTTGGTCAGGAAGAGTATTGCTGTCTCGTTTTCCCCGATTCTCCTGAGGAGGTCAGACGTGATAAACGTGAAGGCAAAGCACACTTACGCCGACTACTTGAAAACGTCGGACGAAGAGCGATTCCAGCTATTGGACGGAGAGTTGGTTATGGCCCCCGCACCACTCCTGTATCATCAGTTCATCTTGCGGAAACTGCTCTATGCAATTTCTGGATACGTGGATGAACACAATCTGGGAGAACTATTCTGTTCCCCTACTGACGTTGTCCTCTCCGAAACAAACGTAGTTCAACCAGACATCCTGTTCGTTTCGAGACAGCGAAACCAGATACTCAAGCCTGAAAGCGTTCAAGGAGCTCCCGACTTGGTCGTCGAGATTCTTTCCCCTTCCACCGCCGAACTCGACCGGACCACGAAGCTGGAGCTCTACGCCCGGCACGGCGTAAGAGAATACTGGATAGTGGATCCTGAAGCCAAAACGATCATGGTCTTACTGCTAGGACAAAATCGATTCGAGGTCGGAGGAACCTATGGCAAAGGCCATACCCTCCAGTCACCAACCTTGGAAGGTTTCACAGTCCTAGTGGATGAACTGTTTGAGGCTTTTTTGGAGGCATGATCGTTTCCCCGCCTCAACTGATTATCTGTCTCTCCTTGCCGCCAAAGAAAGAGCGCCGGAGAGCTTTCCCCCCGGCGCCCTTCTCAACTCTATTCAATTCCCAAACCAGCCAACCTTACATCATCCCGCCCATTCCGGGATCACCGGCCGGCATCGGCTTCTCTTCCTCAGGAATATCCGTAACCAGCGCCGCCGTCGTCAGGATCATCGCCGCAATCGAACTCGCATTCTCGACCGCGCTGCGGGTGACCTTGACCGGGTCGGAAAGGCCGGCATCCATCATGTCGACGTAGTCATTCTGAATCACGTCGTAACCCGTGTTGGCCTTGCCGCCCTCGTGCAGACCGCGCACCTTCTCGATTACCACCGCGCCGTCAAGACCGGCGTTTGTGGCGATCATGCGCATCGGCTCTTCCAGGGCACGTCTCAGGATCCGGGCGCCGGTTGAGGCATCCGCATCATCCAGGTCTACGCCTTCCAGCGCAGAGACTGCATTGATCAGGGCAACACCGCCGCCGGGCACAACACCTTCCTCGACCGCGGCGCGGGTAGCGC
Source organism: Caldilineaceae bacterium SB0675_bin_29 (assembly GCA_009843665.1). GTDB lineage: Bacteria > Chloroflexota > Anaerolineae > Caldilineales > Caldilineaceae > Bin5. The sequence continues at coordinate 2,029 of VYDA01000639.1, forward strand.
TCAACGCGTCCTCGACGCGGGTTTTGCGGTACTTGAGCTCGGTCTCGGTCGCAGCGCCGACCCGCAGAATGGCTACACCGCCGGCCAGCTTGGCCAGCCGCTCCTGCAGCTTCTCGCGGTCATAGTCGCTTGTGCTGGCATCGATCTCGGCGCGGATCTCTTCGATCCTGCCCTGGATCTCCTCCGTGGCCCCGTGGCCGCCAACGATTGTGGTGGCGTCCTTGGTGCTGATGACCTTGTCCGCCTGGCCGAGGTCCTCTAGCTGGGCGCTCTCAAGCGTGCGGCCGACCTCTTCCGAGAGGATCTGCCCGCCTGTGAGAATGGCAATGTCGCGCAGCATCGCCTTGCGGCGGTCGCCGAATCCCGGCGCCTTGATCGCCATCGCGTTGAACATGCCTCGCAGCTTGTTGAGTACGAGCGTGGCCAGCGCCTCGCCGTCTACGTCCTCGGCAATCACGATCAGTTCACGCTTGCCCACCTGTACCAGTTTCTCAAGCAGAGGTACGATGTCCTGCGCACTGCTGATCTTCTTATCGGTGATCAGAAGATAGGGCGCGTCGAGCTCCGCCTCCATCCTCTCATTGTTCGTCACAAAATAAGGGCTGAGATAGCCGCGGTCGAGCTGCATGCCCTCGACATACTCGGTCTCGAACTGAAGACCCTTGCTCTCTTCAACCGTGATGACGCCGTCCTTGCCCACCTTATCCATCACTTCAGCGATAAGGTCTCCAATCTGGTTGTCAGCTGCCGAATTGCTGGCGACCTGGGCAATCTCTTCCTGGCCGGCCACCGGTGTCGCCATATCTTTCAACGCAGCGACAATTGCATCACAACTGGCCTCGATGCCCCGCTTGAGAAGCATCGGGTTAGCGCCGGCTGTAACATTCTTGAGGCCCTCGTTCACAATCGACTGGGCAAGCACCGTGGCGGTTGTTGTGCCGTCACCGGCAATGTCGTTGGTCTTGGTCGCAGCTTCCTTGAGAAGCTGTGCTCCCATATTCTGGAAAGGATCCTCAAGTTCAATCTCTTTGGCGACGGTGACGCCATCGTGCGTGACGGTCGGGCTGCCCCACTTCTTGTCCAGCGCCACGTTGCGGCCCTTGGGCCCGAGAGTTGTCTTTACCGCATCCGCCAGGGCGTCGATTCCCTGCTTAAGGCTGCGGCGGGCTTCTTCTTCAAACTCAAGTTGCTTTGCCATTACGGTCTTTCTCCTCCAGTTTGACCCGCGCACCAGGGGCGGGTTTATTGACCCTTTTCAGTGTAGGTCCGATTAACTTTCAACGAGCGCCAAAACGTCCGATTCCTTAAGAATCAGAACCTCAGTCGTATCCAGCTTGATATTCGTGCCGGAATACTTCGCGTAAAGAACGATATCACCTACGGAGACATCCATGGCGATGCGCTTGCCGTCTTCGTCCCGTGCACCGGGACCCGCTGCGACCACCTCGCCCTGCTGCGGCTTCTCTTTGGCAGTTTCCGGCAGATAAATGCCCGTGGAAGTCTGTTCCTCTCCCTCCAGGGGCTGGACTACCAGCCGGTCACCGAGCGGCTTAAGATTCATTCGAACTTCCTCCTTGCCTTTCAACCTTTTCTGATGAAATACCTGTGACTCTAAATTACCCGCCATAGAGCAGCGGGATTAGGATCCGATGACACAAAACTGCTTGGCCGCACTCCCCGTCAGTGGCAATTCCAGCAAACTCTGTGCAGCCTCTCTGGTCCCTGTTAGCACTCAAACTGCCTGAGTGCTAAACCATCAGAAAGTGTAGCACAGTTCCTGTCGCCTGACAAGATTCTGATCTCAAAAAAACGTAAGCGTTTTGTTAGCGTTGGGATCTGTTCGGGGAGGCTACCGCGTCCACGTAGGCCAGCATCTCATCCTCTTCCGCCACGTACTCTTCCAGTTGAAATGCCGCGTACAGCTCGCGGCTGCGCCGGAAGTACTCTGCCGCCTGCTCGTGGTTCTGCTGTTCGAGCGCAACATGGCCCAGGTTGTGCAGCGTTGCCGCCTTGTCCATCCAGGCCCCGCGCCTGTCCGACAGTTCCAAATCCTTCTCATACCAATCAAGCGCCGCCGCGAAATCCTGCCTCGCATAGCATACCGATCCGAGGTTGTTGTAGCAGGTACTGACTCCCGTGTCATCATGGTTTCGTTGAAATACAGTTAGGGCAGACTCGTATGCCCGTTGAGCCTCGGCGTACATCGCCATACCTTCCATCGCCAGACCCAGGTTGTTGTGCGCGCTGGCCACCAGCCCTTCGTCACCCAGGCGCAAAGCAACACGCAGCGCCTTGCGATGCTGTTCGATCGCCCTTTCGAAATTGTTCAGGCTCAGATAAGCGCTGCCAAGGTTCATGTAGGCCGGCGCCAGCGAACGGGGATCTCCAAGCTGGGCAGCCGCCTCAAATGCCAGCCAAAAATGATCGAGCGCTTGGCGCGGCTCCTCCAGCACGCGGAAGGAAGTTCCCAAATCCGTGTGCCCGTAAGCCATCGCCATCAGCATATCCCGCTCGTCAAAGATGCGCAGTGCCCTTTGCAGCCACTCTATCGCCTCTTCGACTTCACCGTTGAAAAATCGCTGACGGCCGATGTTGGCCAGCATCCAGCCGAAATCGCCGGCGTCACCCAGCGCGATAGAGGCCACCGCCCCGCCGCACAACCAGCGCCAAATGCCGGGCGGGTGACGCCAGAAGGCATAGTGGGCCAGCGCCAGCGCGTAGTCGCGCATTAACTTGAGGTCGTCCTGCACGTCTGGAAAGTTTATCGGCATGTCGCGCAGCCTCTCGCTCTCCAGCCTCTCCTCGACCATCTTTTCCACAGACTGACCGAAGATGCGCTCCACCCGATCGGTAGCCCAGTCCGCACCCCAGTGAACATTTCCCCAAAAAGGGTCGATCTCCTTCCAGCGTTGGATCGGCAACTCCTGGTATCGTTGCGCGAACTGCAAATAATAGCTCGCGTGCTGGCGATGCCAGTCCTCGCCCAGCATGACCGCGCCTTCAACAAGATAGCGGCGCACGACCGGCTGCACCACGATCCTGCGATCAAAGAGATCCACTTCCACCAGGGCTCGCGTGACGAGGCCCTCGAAGGTCTGGCGCTTCTCGGCCTCGGTGCCCATCCCTTCTGTGAACAACTCCGTCAGTGCCTGGTAGGTTGCACCTCCCGCCGCGCTGACCAATCGATCCAGAATCAGCCCGGCCTCTGGCCAGAAAGCAGCGAAGTTTTCGACGGCGAAGCCTGCCATACTGGACATGTCCGTGACGCCTTCCTCGGCCGGCAGCTCGGCCAGAAGCTCGTCCAACTCGCTCCACAGTCCGAAGTCCATCAACAGCCCCAACACCAGGCGCATGCTCAGAGGTCTTCCGCCCGTTCGGCGATGCAGCCCCTCAACGTTGCGCAACGCCGTATCACGGACCGTTTCAGGGGCCCGCGCGTGGACAAAGCCTACAGTCTCTGAAAGAGGCAATCCGTCCAGCTGCAGGTGTCGGTCACCCACCAGTTCAGCAAACTCGGGGTGTATATCGCGATCGATCAACAGAATATGAGACTGATTCTCCGTGTCATGCAGATGGCTGATGATTTCGGCCAGAGTCCGAATCTCTCGGTCGGTTGCTCCCGAGAGCTCGTCCAGAATGAGCAGACGGCGGCGGCGGTAAAGCTGTTCCAGGATTCCGATTCCCCAGCGGTCCTCGCTTACTCGCGTTAAAGTCGTTCCGAGCACTGTGTCCAGCGTCCGCACGATGTCATACATGCGAAAACGATCCCGGCCTGCAGCACCAACCCAAATGATCCCGTCAGGAAAATGGTGAATCGTCTGCCACGCGGCCGCGGTGGCCAGTGTACTCTTGCCGTTGCCCTGCCCTCCGCTGATAGCCAGCGCAGGCTGCTCGTGCCTTTCAAACAACCACCGGCACAAGGTATTCAGTTCCTCGTCGCGCCCGCTGAATCCGCGCAGCCTGTATACGCCTAAATTGTGCCGGATTTGCAAATTCTCGTCGGTCATCTCTCAACTTCTGCACATGAAAAAGAGGCCGGTGCCCTTTTCTGAAGCAGCATTGCCGTTCAGCTTTGGTTGGACAGCGATAGGATCAGACAAGGGTATTCGCTGGCGATTATCGTCTCGTAATTCAGAGCCTCCGACAGGGCCTTGCTGCCTTCGACGGCACCGAATCCCTGTTCGCCAATTCCAGGAGAAAGCAGGATCAAGTCCGGTCGCACGCGGCGGGCAATCTCATTGACGTTCACAGGCGATATGTTTGACACGAGATCGACTCGCTCGATCAAGCCAGATTGAACAGCTTCCGGTCGGTCGGACGGGTCACTGACAAAGATTTCAACAGCCGGATTCTTCAGCAGTTGCCGCAGCGCGACCGAACCGATATTGCCGGCGCCAATTAGCCAGACGCGCATAACTCACCTCCTGTCGTATTCGCTGAGACCTGCACTTTTGCCCTCGCACTTGGCAGGAAAGACGGATCGAAACCGTTTGCCATTAGATCATGCCCAGTTGGCTCAGAAACAGAAAGTACACGAAAATCACGCTCGAACATGCCAGTCCTACGATTACCCCAGTTCGCAGCATCTCCTGTCGGTTTACCACACCGGTGACCGCGATGAGAATCATACGTGCCGAGCCGCTGGGAAGCGCGAAGGCCAGGGCCACTGCAAAGATGGTCGGAATTACAAGCCGTATTGGATCAATGCCAGAGGCCTGCCCCAGGGTGATCAGGACCGGTGCCAGGATTGCCCCAAGCGGCACATTGTTCATGAACTGCGTGACGCAAAATGCCAGCAGATTCAACGCCGCCAGCACACCGATATAGGGCAACCCCTCAAACGTCGGCGCCACAAGGTTGGCAAACCAGGCGCTGGCTCCGGTCTTCTCAAGGGCATCCCCCAAGGTCAGGCCCGCACCAATTACGAAAAACACGCCCCAGTTCACGCCTTTCAGATCGCTCCAGTCGACGATCTTTTCGACCGAAAGCACGGCCACCGCCCCGATCGCGATCACTGCGCTGCTCAACAGAGTGGCCGGCAGGTTGAGCAGATGCTCGATATATCCCCCCGCCACCCACAAGCTGATCGACACCAGCAGCACCGCGATGATCTCCCGCTCCGGCCCCGAAAGCCTGCCCAAACGCTCGATTTCCCGCCTGGCCGGTTCGATATCGATCGTCAGATTCGGCAGCGCGAACAGACGCGGCAGAAGCAGCCACGCCAGCGGGATCAACACCAATACCGCCGGCAAACCGTATTTCATCCAGTCGACGAACCCAAATCCGTACAACTGACCCAGCAGTCCGCTGGCAATCGCGTTCTCCCCGCTCCCCATGATCGTGGCGATCGCGCCAATGCTCGAACTGTAGCCGATGGCGAGAATCAGGACGGCCAGCGCCTTGCGCCCATCCTCAGGCCGCGGCACCTGTTGGGCAATTGTTATGGCAACGGGTATCAGCACGGCGGCTGTGGCCGTGTTCAGGACAAACATACTCAGCCCGCCGGTGATCACCATCAGAGCCAATAGCAATGGGCCGAACTGCCCACCGCTTCTCACAATTGCATGCAGTGCCAGGCGCCGCGTGAGACCATGTTTTCGCAACGCCTCTGCCAGGAAGAGGCTTCCGAGGATCAGGAAGACGACCGGTGTACCGAAAGGTTCGAACGCGCCCCCGGCGTCATCCACAACGAGAGCGATCAGAACAATCGGAACCAGCAACGCGACGATTGGCAAAGGCGCCGGTACCAGTGCCAGGAACAGGCCTGAGAAGGCGAAGAGCGCCAGCGCCTTGT
>VYDA01000631.1 GCA_009843665.1 Caldilineaceae bacterium SB0675_bin_29
CGACTTGCTCAGTCCCTTGTCGCGGCTTCGCCATACCATCATAATTAATCCTATGAAACCTCCTCTATTGGATCACGTAGTAGTACATAGTAAGGAGCAGGGCTACATCAGCTGTCAAACGGGGTTTGACCACCCATACAGGAAACGTTCATGAGTACGCTTGGAAACATCATTTGGCTGATTTTCGGCGGCCTGATCGCCGCGCTTGGTTACTTGATCGGCGGACTGTTGCTCTGCATCACCATCATCGGGATTCCATTCGGACTTCAGTCGGTAAAGATCGCCGTGGCGACTCTTGCCCCCTTTGGCAAGGAGGTGGTGGAAGGACAACATGCGAACAGCCCCCTTCGCGTTCTCTTCAACCTGATTTGGCTGATACTCTTCGGCTGGGAGATCGCACTGGCCCATCTGATATCGGCACTGATACTTACCATCACCGTATTGGGCATCCCTTTCGCAAAGCAGCACATCAAGCTGATTCCCCTGGCACTATTCCCCTTCGGCAGGGACTTGATGAATCTTGAGGCCGGACAAAGGGTCGTACGAGGCTGAGTGTCACGACAGCTTCCCGATTCACTTGCATGAACCAGGCATCCCGTTACTCGACAAGAGTGATCGATCCTGGCTTCTACCTGTCTTCGAATTCTGAACTCCCCCTTTATCGTCTCATCCCGAGACCAAGAACTGTCCTTCACAGCCTGCGCCGCCCCCTGGCCGCCGCTTCAGCATCTTTGTGCATCCCGCCCTGTTCGTCCGCGTAGCATTGCCATCGCCTCCTACCTCAACCAAACGCCTCGATTCCTCGAATGCTTGGAAGGCCTCTGCATTGACGGAGATTCCAGGCCGCGAATCCCGGCGCAAGGGGATTGCACCGCCAGAAACTGTTTAAAACGTGACCCGCGAATGCCACCGGTGAGTCTCTGCAGGAACCGACCGGCGGGCTTTTGCAGTTAGAGGACCACTGAATTGGCGGCCACAACCAATCGGGCAGATGGCCGGTCTCCTCTACTGGCATCTTCTATCAGCGTGGGAATCTCAGGAGACCTCCTCTTCTTGGGGGAGAAACGCGAAACATTGAGCATGATCCCTTCGTCTCTGTAGGCAGCGGCACAGAATGGCACCTCAACACACGGCATTCGAAAGTTAGGGAGGCTGTTGCAATTGTGGTAAAAAAAAGCGAAATTGGTTCCTTTCGGTGTTGAGTCACGGATCCATCCAGTTGATCGCAGGCACTGACTATCAGCCTGAGCCGAAATTGGTATCACCTGAGTTCCACCGCATTGGAACCGCTGTTCCCCTTTCATTGTGAATCCCAAGGTCACAGAAGCAACTGTTCGCACCGCATCGGACTGTCCCATTACTGTTTCATTGTCAGGGCGCACGGTGCTGTAACAATGCGCCAGACGTCCAGGAGCGAAAGGAAACGGTTTCCTCTTTCGCATCCCCATCATGGCGATTACCTTAGCAGAGGTCGCACAGCCGGAGTTTTGAAAGGGCCTTAGAGTTGGCCTCTGATCTGAGTCATAGGTCCGGGCAGGCGCTCTTGGATTACTAGCCGTAAAAAGTATCAATGTTAGCGGCATCCATTTCACTCACTATCATTAGCGGTCTAATCCTCTATTGGATTCGCCCCCACCAACGCGCTTGGGCTGGCTGGCTCTCTGCAGTGCCTCCCCTGGTCGTTACCATTTGGCAGGTGGCAGCCGCGCTTCCCTTTTTTTCTGGCAGCGACGCAACGACGCACGGCGACAACGGCTTTCTGCAAAACAGTGCCATCATTACCGAACAGTATCGCTGGATCGAAACCCTGGGCCTGGAACTTTCCTTCCGCCTCGACGGCCTTTCCCTGCTCTTCGGGCTCATCATTTCCGGCGTAGGCGCCGCCGTCGCCCTTTACACGCATTACTATCTCGAAAACGACGAGCGCCAGGGCTACTTCTACCTCACTCTCTTCGCCTTCATGGCCTCGATGTTAGGCCTGGTTTGGGCCGACAATCTTCTGACTCTGTTCGTCTTTTGGGAAGGGACGAGCGTTACAAGCTACCTGCTCATCGGTTACTCCCACCGGTCTGCCGTTGCCAGAGGCGGCGCCCGCAATGCCTTCATCGTCACAGCAGCAGGCGGCCTAGCCCTGATAGCAGGCATGATCCTGCTGGGGCAGCAAAGCGGGACTTACACGATCAGCGAGATAGTCGCCCGCCCCGGCCTGACGGAACTCGACCTCTATCCCGGGATCCTTATCCTGGTCCTTCTGGGCGCGTTCACCAAGTCAGCCCAGTTTCCCTTTCACTGGTGGCTGCCCGGCGCAATGGCCGCACCAACGCCGGCCAGCGCATACCTGCATTCCGCCACGATGGTCAAAGCGGGTATCTACCTCCTCGCCCGCCTGCACCCCGCCCTGAGCGATCATCCTATGTGGCTGTGGGCGCTCCTCACTATTGGCGGCATTACCATGCTCTTGGGAGCCGTCACCGCCGTACGGCACTGGGATATAAAAGCCCTGCTGGCCTACGCTACCGTCGGCCAGCTTGGCGTCCTGACCACACTACTGGCCTTTCGCAGCGAGGCTGCATTGCTGGCCGTCGTCGTCGGAATTCTTTCTCACGCTCTGTATAAGGGCCCCCTCTTCCTGGTGGCCGGAATCGTGGACCATTCAACCGGAGTCAGAGACCTGAGAAAACTGGGTGGGTTGAGACATTCGCTGCCTGTAACCTCGGCCGTGGCCCTGATGGCTGCACTTTCCATGGCCGGCGTCCCACCCCTATTCGGTTTCGTGGCAAAGGAGACCCTGCTTGAATCCTTCTTTGAAGCGGGTGAGTACGGCGCGCTGGCGGGCTGGATTGCGTTTGGCGCCGCTTCCGTCGCCGGCGCTTTCTTCGTTACCTACAGTCTGACTCTCTTGTGGGAGGCCTTCTTTCGGCCCGGACCGCCGAGTGCTACCGGCGGCCCTCCTGAGCAAGACTCGCCTCATGAGGCTCAGGCGCACGTCCATCACCATCCTGCCTTCTCCTTCGTTGCCGCGCCGTTATTTCTTGTTGCCTGCGGCACAGTCGCCCCGTTCGCCTTGCAGCCGCTCAACAAACTCTTTATGCCTGCGGCAGCTGCAATATCAGGCGAACCCGTCCACAAATACGCAGCCCTCTGGCACGGGTTTTCCCCTGTGCTTCTGACAAGTATTCTCGCGATCGCAGCCGGCGTATTGCTCTTCTTTAAACGGGCCTTCTTGCGCCGGGAAATGGCCCGTCTTCCTGAAGGTCTGCGCGGCGTCGTTATATTCCAGGCCCTGCTGGACAGGGTCTACGCTTTGGGCCAGGTTACAGCCCGCTTCTCACAGGGCTATACTCTCGCTTCGCAGGCGGCCATTGTTTTGCTCGCTGCCGCTATCCCCGTTGCCGTCGCCCTGCCGCAAGTTTCACCTTCAGACCTCGTTCCTTCGAACGATTTCATTCCCGGTGCTCCTGAAACGATTCTGATTCTCATGATGGTCGTATCCGCCTACGTTACGGTCCGCATAAGAACAAGCTTGGGAGCAATCATCAGCTTGGGCGTTGTCGGCGTTTCAGTGACCCTCTTCTACGTCTTCTTCAGCGCGCCCGATCTGGCCCTCACTCAGCTTCTCATCGAGGTACTCCTCGTTGTCCTGCTGGTAATCGTATTCACAAGGCTCTCGCCTGATATTCGACCGCCCATGCAGAAGTTGAAGCAGGCGCGCAATGTACTGGTAGCTCTGGCGGCAGGAGCATTCGGCTTCTTTCTCGTACTCTTCAATTCCAGCGAGGCTATGCAGGCCGCTCAGTCCATCAGCGGCTACTTCCTGCACAATGCCGTGCCCGGAGGCCACGGCACCAACGTGGTAAATGTTATCCTGGTCGACTTCCGCGCCATCGACACAATGGGTGAAATCACAGTTCTGGCCCTGGCGGCCCTCGGTGGGTATGCTCTCCTGAACGCCCCTCGCGTCAATCTTCCTACGTCGATATCGCAGCCTCCGGAGCCAGAGTTACAGGAGAATCCAGATGGACCTGTAGCCGCCGAATCCGAACGGTCGGGTCCCGAGACACCTGCCGGCAACTATGACGCCTAGAAAACACCGATCGAATTCAGAACGCCTTACTCATGCCTGAACTCTATCTTCGCCTGTTGAATCGCATATTGACGCCGGTACTCCTGTTGCTGGCCCTCTACCTCCTGTTTCGCGGCCACAACTTGCCCGGAGGCGGCTTCATCGCCGGCCTTATGGCTGCAGCCGCTTTTCAGCTTCAGATTCTGAGCCGGGGCCATAGGAGTGTTCGGAGCACTGTCGGTCCCTACCTGCACAGCGGAATCGGTCTGGGTCTGGCAGTCGCCATTTGCGCCGGCTTTGTCGGTTTGCTGGAAGGGACCTTCTTCAAAGGAATCTGGTTCAGCCTGCATCTGCCTTTCCTGGGTGATCTCAAACTGGGCACGCCGGTAATATTCGATCTTGGCGTCTTTTTGGTCGTGGCAAGTGTCACGACATCATACCTTCTCGGACTGAGCCGCGTCTCTGACACAGCCTCGCTTCGGCTGGATGAAACGGTCTCCCGAATACGTTACGACTCCGCCGGCTCCAATCCGGCGGAAGCCAGCGTCGAACCAGGCCCAAGGGCAGAATCGTGATCTCTATACTTCTGGCAATTGCCGTAGGCAGTCTCTTCGCCTCAGGGACATACCTTATCTTGAGGCGTGGACAGATCAAGCTCATACTCGGGTTGGCCTTACTGAGTCATGGTGTCAACCTGCTACTCTTTGGGTCTGGTAGACTCACCGAAGGGCGCCCCCCAATCTTTCTTGATAAGAATGAGTACGCTGAGACAATAGCATCGAATTTACCTGCTGACCCTCTGCCCCAGGCTCTTATCTTGACCGCTATCGTCATCAGCTTTGGTATCACCGCCTTCGTCATCGTCCTCGTGAACAGACGCCATACGGTTACTCAGACCGACTATGTCCATGGCGAATATGTACCCCTCTTGCGCGAAGGGGATCCCTTCGATTTCTCTGACTCATCTGACAGTGTTCAGTACGACTGGCTTGCCTACGAAATAGACGAAGTCTACGACAGCGAGGATCTGCTGCCTGGTATTCCCGCAATGCCAGTTTCTGAACGGGACGAATCAACCGCGATGGAAGAGGACAGCTACCAATGGCCGTGAGCGCAAACTTGCTGGCTGTTCCCGTCGCAGCGCCTCTTCTGGCAGCCGCATTCATACTACTGTTTGCCCGCTGGGGTGGACGCAGACGGATTAGGCAACAGATTGCACTGACGTCTCTGGCGCTGTGCCTGAACCTGGCGGCGGCCGCAATCCTCTTCCAGGCTACCGCAGGACGGGGCGAAAGATTCGTCTTGCAACTGGGGGACTGGTCGGCGCCTTTCGGTATCACCTTCTACGGCGATGGGCTCTCTGCAACCCTCTTGCTGCTGACGGCAATTGTCGCACTGGCGGTCTACCCTTTCGCCGTCGCAACCATCGACTACCACCGTGCCCGCATGGGTTTCCATCCCCTGTACCTGTTCCTTCTCATGGGTGTAAACGGTGCATTTCTCTCAGGAGACCTCTTCAATCTCTATGTATTCTTTGAAGTCCTCTTGATGGCCAGCTTTGTCTTGCTGACCATCGGTGCCCAACCGGCCCAGACCAACAGCGGAATACGCTATGTTGTACTCAATCTACTCGCTTCGACCATCTTTCTGGTCGCAGCAGGAGTCGCCTACGGAACGCTCGGCACTCTAAACATGGCCCAGATTGCCGAGCGTCTACCAGTGGCTTCTCCCGCGGTGCAAACTGTTTTTGCCGGCCTTCTGCTGGTCAGTTTTGGCAGCAAGGCACCCAGTTTACCCCTCTTTTTCTGGTTGCCGTCCAGCTACCATACGCCGCCGCCGGCAGTCACCGCGCTCTTTGGGGGCCTGCTAACGAAGGTTGGTATCTACACACTCTTCCGCAGCTTTACGCTATTCTTCCCTGAACTCCTGGTGAGCTGGCAACCGGTTCTCTTGACCATATCGGGCGCAACCATGCTCGTCGGTGCGCTAGGTGCCCTGGCCCAGCCTGGAATCCGCCGTGTATTGAGTTTCCATATCATTAGTCATGTGGGCTTCATGTTGATGGGGCTCGCAGTCGCACAGAGCGGCAATAGACTGGCCGTTGGGTTTGGTTTGGGCGCGGCAGTCATCTACCTTTGCCATCACATGATCATCAAGACCGCCCTCATTATGGCTGGAGGAGCGGTCGAACTACATATGGGCAGCGACCGGCTGGTCTCAATCGGCGGGCTGGTCACCAGACAGCCTCTTCTTGCCTTTCTCTTCTTCATGTCCGCCATCTCCCTGGCGGGTGTCCCTCCTTTCAGCGGTTTCGTCAGCAAGCTCAGCCTCCTCCAAATCACTCTCGACACACGCCACTGGGTCGTTTCAGGCGTAAGCCTCTTCGCCAGCCTGCTAACCATGATCAACATGATGCGTCTCTGGCGTGAGTCATTTTGGGGGGAATACAACCGCCCAAGCCGCGTGCCTGTCAGAATACTGCAGAGCAGAATCCGCCAACGGCTGATGTTGACACCTGTGGCCGTCCTTGTCCTACTTAGTCTGGCACTTGGCATTTGGGGCGGGCCGGCCATTACGCTGTCCATGCGGGTTGCCCAGCAAGCTCTCGACCGTCAAGCCTATATCGAGGCCGTATCGCCTTCGAGCCGGATTTCGACAGCGGATGCAGACTTACACTTAATCTCCTCAGGGACATACCTTCTAGTTAGCCCGGTAGCAAAGTCCGGTACGGCGGCACACGCGCCCCCGATTTCGCGCGGATCAGTACGGTGACCATGACCACGCCTGCTCGCCGACGCGAATTTGAAGTTTTCTCGAAAGAGAGGAGATGACAGTCTTTCGATGCAACGACTCCTGGTCCTGAATCTTTTCATTTCCCTGATGTGGCCCATCCTCAACAACGACTATACGTTGGGCGCACTCTTCCTCGGCTTTGTCTTCGGGTTTGTGCTCATGTCTCTCGTGCAGCGAAGGTACGGGCTCTATACGGTTCGGGCCGCCGGTTTCGTAGCATTCGTGCTGTGGGCCATTCTGCAAAGTAACGTGCAGTTGGCCCTCAAGGTGCTGGCCAGAACTGCAGGCATTCAGACCTCGATGCGTCCGGGCATAGTTGCCGTCCCACTGAAATTGACCAACCCATTTGACATCACGGTTCTGGCAACCGTCATCACTTTGACACCGGGCACGCTGAGTGTCGATCTGGGCGAGGATGTGTCCGGCCGTCTCCAGCCATACGGCGAACCAGACGAGGACGCAATCGGCGTGGAAACAGAAACGGATGATCTTCTGCCGGCGTCTGGTGAACGCCTGACTGAGCTGCCTGACCGCCAGACCGGGCCACGCGACAGAGGAGAAGCAGCTCTCCTCGTCCACGCCATTGACATTTCCGACCCGAATTCCTTTCGAGCCGGTATCAAACAGAACTTTGAGCGCCCCCTCCTGGAACTGCGCCGGCTGATCGCTGAGATGGACGCCGCCGATAACTAGAACTGGGGGACCAATTTGAGCAACGAACTCTTCGAACTCAGCCTCGCCGTCCTGATGACGCTGCTCTCGTTTTCTCTGCTGCTTTGCTTCTGGAGGCTCCTGCGCGGACCAAACCTGCCCAATCGAACCGTGGCATTTGACCTCATTTCCATTCACGCTGTCGGAATCTTTGTCCTCTTCGCAGTGAACAGTCATTCCTACGTACTTTTGGAAGGTGCAATCATAACGGCTGTTCTCGGCTTCCTGGGAACGATGATGTTTGCCCGCGCA
>VYDA01000171.1:0-1495 GCA_009843665.1 Caldilineaceae bacterium SB0675_bin_29
GCTTCGGAGAGAGTGACAAAACGGGTGCGCGGCATCGGTCAGATTCACCTTTGCGGGAGAGGCGGTCGCTTGAGTTCGGGCAGAATGGAACCACGCGGCCAAGGCATCGCGATGGATCCATTATAGCGTTACGGGCGTTGCGTGCAAGGGTTGGCGCTACGTCCCTGGTCAAGAGGGGCGCGATGGAGGAACCGTGGCGGAAAAGAGACGAGCTATGCGTGCAGGCGGCGGTAGGCGTGGTCGCCCACGGCAGCAGTGGCGGCGCGGCCGATTTCGTCGGCCTGCAGGAGGGCGGCCCAGGAATTTTCAGGCGTGACGTCGAAGGGCTCGTTGTCCATGAGCGGGGTTGCGGCACTGTGGGCCATGGCTTCTTGCAGTGCGGGGCCGTCGGCTGCGGCGTCAATGGAGAGCTGGGCCAGATGGGTGGGCAGGCCGATTTCAGCGCAGAAGCGGGCGACCTGTTCGCATTCGTCCAAGGACTGCTCCAGAGTCAGTTGGGTGAGCAGCCCCATGGCAACCATCTCACCGTGCAGGTAGTCTGCGCGTGCGACGGGCAGGCGGGTGAAGCCCATGGCAACGGCGTGGGCGGCGGTGACACCGCCGCTTTCGAAGCCGATGCCGCTCAGGAGAGTATTGGCTTCGATCACGCGCTCCAGGGCGGGGTTGGTCTGGCCGCGGTAGTTAGCTTCGGCGGCGGCAATGCCATCGTCGAAGACGGTCTGGGCGCAGAGTTCGGCGATGGCCTGAGCGGCGATGGTGGGGCGTCCGCCGATTACGGCGCGGCCGGCCGGGTTGCGGTAGCAGGTGCGGGCTTCGTAGCGGGTGGCGAGTGCGTCGCCCATGCCGGCCACCAAGTAGCGCACTGGCGCGGATGCGATCAGCTGGGAATCGACCACTACAAACGCGGGGCTGTCGGGGAAGGACTCGCCGCCGTGGGCAATACCTTCGTCGGTGTAGACTACCGATAAAGCGGAGCAGGGCGCGTCGGTGGAGGCGATGGTGGGGACGATGACGACGGGGATATCGAGCCGGGCGGCAACGCACTTGCCCGCGTCGAGACATTTGCCGCCTCCGACCGCGATCAGGCTGTCGAAGGGCGTGTCATTCGCTCGCAGGCTGGCGGCGGCGCGCTCGATCTCGGTGTAGGAGCACTCGCCTTCGAAGATTTCAACCGTTGCCTCGATGTGCATGGCGCGCAGGCCGCCGAGCAGTTGTTCGCCGTGGCGGCGCAGTCCACCGGCGCTGATGTAGACAGCGGGTCGTGTGCTGGGGACCAACTCCAGGAAAACGCCGAGTTGGTCGAGCAGACCGGGCCCTTGCACGTAGCGTGCCGGCGCGATCAGCCCGGTAGGCGGGGTGTCCCGGCCTGTGCCTTCGAGTGAAAAGATCGGCTTGGGGGAGAAATCGATTGGGGTAGTCATTTTGTAGTGGTCAGTGGTTAGTGGTCAGTGTGGCCCGTGGGCGCCTACAGCGAATGTGTGCGCTACATTTTCAT
>VYDA01000171.1:1505-7738 GCA_009843665.1 Caldilineaceae bacterium SB0675_bin_29
GGCGCAGGTCGTAGTCGAGGTGTGGCGCCTCGAGGAGGGTGAGTTTGGGGTGGCGGCGGCGGGCGGCGGCCAGGAGCTGCGGCAGATCCTGGCGGAGATGGCGGCCGCGGTGGAGGAAGTAGGGCAGGGCGACGATTTTGCGGGCGCCCTGTGCAGCGAGGTTGTCGATGGCTTCGGCGATGCGGGGGGTGTTGCAGTCGAGATAGGCGGTTGCGGCGAAGGAGTAGGGTGTCTGCGCGTGCAGCCAGGCTGTCATCTGTCTGACGGGTTGGTTGGCGAACTCCAAGGGCGTACCGTGGGCCATGACCAGGAGTGCGGACTGTGTCCCGTTGGCCGCGCCCGGCGCTGGGTCGACGGACAGGACGCGCTCAAGGGCGATGGCGGCCAGCTGTTCATGGAAGCCGAAACAGGGCGCGACGCGGATGATCAGTTGGGGGAACTGTGCGGCGACTTTGGCGACGTCGGTGGGTAGATCCTCCCGGACATAGACGCCGTCGATAAGGAAATAGGGCTGGATGGTTACGGAGGTTGCGCCGGCACCGACGCATTTGGCGACGGCTTCGGCGATGGTGGGGCGGCTGAAGTTGAGGAAGCCGGCCTCGGCGATGGGCGCGACATCGCGTTCACGCAGGCGGGCGGCGAGCCGGATCATGGAGGCGCCGCTGTCACTGTGAAGGCTGCCGTGGCCGATGAGGACGATGCTGTTCATTGGTTCGCGGCCGGCCGCCGCTGGCCTCCGGAACCGGACCAACGAAAACCAGCTCTAGGTAAGATGGAGTCCGCACTCGAGCTTCTCGAGCCCGACCCAGCGGCCGGCGCGCAGGTCGCCGCCGGGTTGGACGGCCTGGGTGCAGGGCCAGCAGCCGATGCTGGGATAGTTACGCTCGTGCAGCTCGTTGTAGGGGACGTCGTGGGTATGGATGTAGGCCCAGACGTCGGCTTCGGTCCATTTTACCAGAGGAGAGATCTTTACGACACCGTACTTGTCATTCCAGCGCAGGACGGGAGTTCCAGCGCGGGTGGGCGACTGGTCGCGGCGCAGTGCCGATACCCAAGCGGTGCTACCCTGCAGAGCCTTTCCCATGGGTGCGACTTTGCGGATGCTGCAGCACCGGTCCGGGTTGCTGCGGTAGAGGTCGGGGCCGTGGGTGCGCTCCTGGTCAGCGATGGTCATGTCGGGCGTGACGCGACGGAAGGGGCGGTTGTAGTGGCGCTGGGCGCGGTCGATCAGGGCTAGGGTTTCGGGGAAGAAGTAGTCGGTGTCGATGTAGAAGATGTCTACATCGGGGTTGATGCGCATGGCGATGTCGATCAGCGCCATGCCGCTGGCGCCGAAGGCTGATCCGATGGAAAAGCCTTCACCGAACTGTTCTATCGCCCACTCCAGGATCTCTTCTGCGGAATACTCTTCCAGGCGACGGTTAAAGTGGTTGATAGAGTCCGGTTGCCAGGTATCAAACGAGAGTGTTTCCTGCACGAAAGCAATCACAGTTTGTTCCTCTATATTTCATCCAATCCACAGCCACGATGACGGTCTGTTTGCGGTGCCTGCGCAACGGCAAAGGGTTCGCGCATAAAGTCGGCACGCCACGGCAATGGGGCTACGGATATGGGATTGATTCAGTTGTGAAGAAAAGTTAGCGGGCGCTCATCGCGGTGAGGTGCGTCTAGAGTTTGGTAGCCCTGTCCACGCAGGGTTGACGCACGTTTCTGTTGGATGAGCCTGTCAGAGAATTAGCTACAACAACAGGAGGAGGTGGTACACAAGCAGCGAGAGGAGGAGGAGATGACAATCTTGCCGGAGTGGGACAGATGGGATTGTCTGCCGGGCGAGGCCGCCCGACTGGGTTGGTCATACGTTTGGATACGCATTTCCCTGTGCTCCTTCTCAGCCTGATATGAAGCGTCGGCAAGGCCATAGTGCGGGCTCCGCCCAACCGCTTCGCCCCACTTTTGTGAGGTTGGGGACCAGTATACACAAGGTTGAGGGGTGTGTCAATATTGAAAAAAGCTTGATCTGGCCAAGTTGTCCGGAGCCGGATCTGCAGGAAGTTGGGAGTACTGGGAGCTCGTGGGCAGTTCGTATGAGCTTGGTACAAGAGACTGTGAGTGTCTTCGAGCATTCACGTGTGTGGGACGGTTGTCTGGTGCTTGATGCAGGGCTCTTTGGAGCCTGTCAGGATGACAGTCGCGCAGGGAACCCGGTGAAGGCACGTATGAACGTTGTACGAGAGATCACGAGTGTTTACGCAGGTTTGCGAGAGCCGGGCGGACGTATGAAGAGGCGTTCGCCCGTTGCTGAGTTTCCGAACTGTTGGAGTCAGCAACGGGCGAATCGGGGGATTGCCGATGAAGGCGATTGGGAGGTCCCTGGCCACTGATTGTCTATCTCGATATTGAGGCTGGTTTCGAAGCCGAAATGTCTGGGGCGCATCCGGGTTGTACAGGGCAGAGCTCAGGCTGATAGACAGTTTGGAAAGCTTGGGGGGTAGTCATTGGCCGGTGGGGGGCGGCGGCGGCAGGTGATCGAAGAAGAGTATGTCGCGCAGGCAGTTGCCACTGGGCTGGGGGACGATGCGCTGTTCGTCGTTGCTAGGCCAACCGTGCCACCAGACCGCGATGTTCTGGTCCGGCTGGTGTGGTTGGAAGGTACACGGGTAATCGGCAAATCGCGATTCCGAATAGGGGCAGGGATAAAGAATCGGTTCAATGCCAACAAAGAGGACGTAGGTGAAGTACTTCCGACCGAGGAATCCGCCGAAAGCAGTGCTGAGGAGCACTGTTGCCAGCAGGATGCTGAGTCTTGTCATTGCTGTTCGCTCCTCAGCGTTCCCGGGGGCAGTGGGTCTTGGTAGAGGAACTCGAGGACGCAGCTTCTCTGCGGCTGGTAGCGAATATATGTGGGGTCGATAGACGGCCAGGCATAGTACCACTGTGCACCTTCGGATACGGGCTGGGCCGTGTATTCCCAACAGTTTTCTGCGATCTCTGAATCCTGGCAGGGGTAGACGAAGGGTTCCCGGGTGGTGAAATAGATGGCGTTGAGGTAGTAACTTGCAACGCTGCTGATGCTCGTGCATCCGATGACAAGCGCTGCGAGCAGGCTGGCAGATTTTGCTTTGGACATTTCTCCCCCTTGTCTTGTGCGGGGTCGGGTCAGCGTCGGGTCTGACCGTTGCCCCGCACAAGACGGGTTGTGCCACAGCTTACTCCACGGGATTCGGCCAGATCAGGGGTGGGTTTGTGCAACTCACCCGAATCCGGCATTGCCATAGTTTGGATGGAACTTGGATTCCGGTCCTCCCATGCGTGCTGCGGACAAGTATAAAGGTTAGCAGATATGCGTTGCGGTTTCTCGCCAAAAGGGGACCAGTTTCGGGAACTATTGCTGCCGGAATTGGGAGATTGGATGAGGTGGGGAGGGTGATAGGGTTGTGAATTGGAGGGTATTGGGGAGATTTACTGGTCAGGAGATGACGAGTTTCTGGATGGAGAGGTTCAGATCAGGAGAGCGTTTCGACAGGTAGAGTATTTCGATGCCGACGACCTGGTTGGATTCGTTGTAGTCGAGGACGATGCCGGGCGCGACTTCGTTGGATTCGACGATGGTGGCGTCGTCAAGGCGGAGGTTGTGAGCTTCGTGGCCGTGGCCAGGCAGTGCGGGCGCGTTTATTGAACTGCCAAACGGGACATGAAGGTCTGAACGGCGGGAAGAATGCTGTTCCTGGGTAGAATCCCGCTGGTCCGCAGTCTTTCTTTGCCTTGGCCGGCCGGCCCTGAGGTTGCGGCGAAGCGGACAAGCCCGGTGGGCAGAAACTTCATGGCAAGGATGCCGTCGCCTCGGCCCCAGTAGCTCTCGGCTGAAGCGGCTTTCCCTTCCCCACTGGAGGGAATTCGCCACTCAGCTTCAACGAATCCTTCGGAGTCGGCGCCGATCTCTGGAACTGGGAGGTGGGTCTCCTGCATGGTGAATTCGGCGAATGGTCTCAGCGAGTCAATCACCAGGTTCGTCTCATCCGGATCTTCGGCAATAGTTTCTTTCAGTTGGACAAGCCGGGAGGCCACTTCGTCGAATCCGTGCGCATTCAGCGCGTTGACGACCTCTCTTTCTTCTACAACTTCAGTGGGCAAAGTTCGGGTCAGTTCGGTGGCCACATTTTTTCCGGCGAGGTCTGCCGGAGCGTCTCAAGGGTGTGGACCTAACGCAAAGCATTCCGGCAGACACAACTGCACGACCAATTCATATGCAGCATTGCTCTGGCTTTAGAGCTGAGAAGTCATCATTCATTGCATAAAGTGATCATGCCACAATCTGTTTAATTCATCCTTTTTTCTGTTCCAGAGCCAGTCGGGAATCATTGGTGCCGCTCCGCAAGCAATTTGATATTCGTGGAGAAGCTGGATCGTCGGGATTTCCGGGACTGCATCGAGTCCCAAAAGGTTAGAGGCTCTGCTAAGAGCTTTCTCGGCCTGCTGAGAAAGTAAGCGATACCTGAACCCAAGATTAATGTATCCCATTGCAAACAAGAACACGAGTACAGTGACGACCGTTTGGCCAATGGTTGGCCCCCACCGTTGAATGGGAGGCGACTGAAGAACTACGACCATAGAGACTCCAGCAAGAACAAATACAATCGTGCTTGCGGTAAAAGCCCATTTGGACATCTCTCTAGCCTGATGATATGTGTACCAAGCACTTTGCCTCAAATTTTCGACCGCTCTTCGGAAAGACACTGGCTCCTGCGAATCATAATAGGGCGACTCTTCAGGTCCATATGCAGACTTCCTTGCTGCGCGGGAAGCCTCAATAAGCATTTCAGCCTTTTCCTGTTGCGAAATTTCCCATCCCAATCCATTCTGAAAATCGAGTTTGCGCCTTACTGCTTCGGCTTTTCCCTGTAAAGCGTCAGCACGCCACTGGAGAACTACGTAGGCGGCTGTAAGGAAAGCCGACAACATCCAAATCCATTCAGCCTGCCCCTTCCACAGGAGGGAAACGGTAGTGATAATGACAACCAGTATTCTCGACACATTAGCTCGGAACCACCACTGTTTTGCCTCAACAAACTGTGCTTGCATCAACTGTTGTAAGCTGATTTCATTCTTCGAATCACTATTCAAAGCTGGGGAAGACATAGCTCCACCATTTTATCGCCTCTTGATGATCGCCCTGTTGTTCGTAATGCAGTGCATATGTAGCGTACTGGGCCCGCTTGTTTGCTGCATCCCTGATCTTCTCCCTTGTGTGCCAAGCTATGTCTGTATCCAGATTTGGCCCCAATCCTTTGGGATCCGGACAAGCATACATGACGCCAGACGCGAGCTTTCGAAAAGCTTCTGGAACACTCCATCTGATACTCGACGGAATTGCGGGGTACCCGTATCTAAACGCGTTGAGCAGTAGCGTTTCGAGATGATAGGACATGAGTTTAGGGGCGGCGCGACTTTTTGCGTTCCAATACTTGATGAGACGCATCAGAGGAAGCAGGTAGCCATTTTGGTTCTTGTTTGCTTCTGTAATGTGCTCCTGATCGATCCGAGGGTTCGTTCTCATCCAGTTGCCTGTGCCGTTTGGGATCAAGTAATAGAAAATCGAACCGTCTCCATCCCCAACAGGCAATGCAGGCACCACATCGAATGCCCATTCATAAGATTTCAGATTGAGGATAATTCGAAACTCTTTTCAGCCCACTCTTGAAGTGATTGAGAATTTTGGTTGAATTAACCCAACCATACTCGTCAATATAGGGTCTTAGCGGTGAAGAATCAGTAGTGACATTCACCAAGAATGTGTACGCCTCCCAGGAAGATTGCCGAACTTGCGCATCTTGTCCGTCTAGCATGACTAGCATGTCAATGTCATCAAGGGGACGAACTTTGGTTTTTCGTGCGAATGAGCCAAAGGGCATGAAACTGCCTGTTATGCGAGGAAAATCTGAATAGCGATTCGCAATGGCTACGAGTTGATCTTGCAGATATACACGACTTTGCCGAGCCCTTTTCGCTTTATCGCGATTAAGATCGACCAAATTCTGTCGGAATCTGTCAAACGCTTGTGCTGTAGTTTCTAATGCTGTCTTGTAGGACCAATCTGGGGAATAAGTCATTTGGAAACCTCACCATCAGCCGCGAGCCTTCAACCCTACAATGCCGAATGAAAAGGTATGTTGCTCGGGTGCCCACCCTTTGAGGCCAACACTCTGGGATCTTGGGCCCCAATAGTTACTATCAGC
>VYDA01000634.1 GCA_009843665.1 Caldilineaceae bacterium SB0675_bin_29
AGGCGGCAGATGTGGTGCGCAATCCTATGCCCCCCTATACCCAGGCTCTCATCGCCGCGGTGCCTGAACCGGACCCGGCCAACCGGCTGCACCAGCGGCCCAGCCTCCCGGGCGAACCGCCCAGCCCCGTCAATGCGCCAAGCGGGTGTTCCTTTCACCCCCGCTGCGCTTCCTTCATGGCCGGCCGCTGTGAATTGACGACGCCGCGACTCCGTGAAGTCGAGCCGAATCACTTTGTAGCCTGTTTCCTGCATGAAGGGAGTGACGCCTACCAAAATTAAGAACTCGAATCGGCTATTATAATATCATTTGGTGCCCGTACCCTTGAAATCCATATTCAGGCTGACCGATACCAAAACGGACTATCGTTCGTCTCCCTGTCCCGCCGCCGCCAAGTGCCCGAAATCGGGATCGGCGACGGCGGAATAGCACTCATGAGAAAGGGTCGCTGGCGGCTGAACCGCCGCTGGCGTTTAACGAATACATAAGGAGATCTGTATCCCATGGATAGTTTGCACAAAATCAAACGGCCTGGCAACGGCCTCCGGATGGGCCTGCGAATTCCATTACTGCTCCTGGTCGTAGGCCTGCTGGCAATGCCGCTGCCGGCAGCGGCGCAGATGCCGGTGCCGCAACTTCCGACACGCGGCAAGATCAGCAAGAACCCGGTTGATATCCTGGATGCCATGAATCCAATCCAGGACGTGCTATCCGGGCCTGCATGGCTCATCGCCCAGGGTGTGGACAATAGGATTTTCCTCGACCGGCCGGGCTGGAACACGCTCGACCGCCAGAATCTCAGCAGCCTGCCAGGCAGTGACGGAGATACGCCGCTGCTGCAATCGGCGGGGCCGGGTATCCTCGTGCCCTACCGCGATCCGGCCCCCGCGTTCAGCCGTGACCTGCTGGTGACCCGGGACTTCAGCAACGTCCCCTTGCAGACCGAGCCGGATATCGCGGTCAATCCGCACGATCCCGATCACCTTGTCCTGGGTTTGATCGACTACAACTTCCCCAACAATTCGGCCTACGTCAGCATCGATGGCGGCGTGAATTGGGAGGGGCCGCAGCAGATCAAATACCTGCGCAAAGACCGCATCTCCGGCGGTGACCCGGTGGTCGAGTTCGATAGTGACGGCAATGTCTATATGGCTTCGATCTCGATCGGCATCAAGGAGTACTCAGTCGGCAATGCCACCGGCTTTGCCCTCGTCTCCTCGATCGCCGTCTCGACATCGAAAGATGGCGGCTTCGTCTGGGAGGAACCGGTCGACAGCGCACGCAGCGACGTCGAATCCGACGCCGTCCTTGACCCAACCGGCCGCATACGCGGCACAGTAAGCCTCAGCTTTCTCGACAAACCGTGGCTGACCACAGGCCCTCATCCCACGATCGAAGACCAGACGGTGGTCTATGTCACATTTGTCGAATTTAACACCATCTACGACATCCTCTACATCGGTGAGCTCCCAACCCTGGGCGCGCCTGAAGTACAGACCACCCCGATGCTGGCCTACTCGCTCGACCAGGGTCTGACCTGGTCCGATCCTGTTCCGGTCGGCCCGACCGTAAAGCGCACCTATGGCGAGATCGACGACACCGAAGGCCAGTCGAACGCAATCGGCACCAAGCGTGTCGTGCAGGGGCCATTTCCCGTCGTTGATTCCAAGGGCACTCTCTATGTGACCTGGATTGACAGCACCGACGACGAGAGCATGAAAGGCCTCGCCGAATTCTATATGTCCAAGTCGGAGGATGGCGGCGAAACCTTTGGCGATCCCAAGCGTATCGCCCGGTTCCTGGAGCCGGGGTTCCGACCCCGTAACGCCTACTTCCGCTACTGGGCGTCCGCCTTCCCCAAAGTAGCGGTAGGACCTGAAGATGAACTCTATGTAACCTATGTCGCGCTGCCCGCGGAAAATCCGCTCGATGAGGGCGACGTATACTTCATCCGCTCACTCAACGGCGGAGACCGCTGGTCGCGGCCCGTACGCATCAACACCGATGAGACCGACGCCGTTCAGTTTTTCCCGGCCATGGACGTCGGGCCCGATGGCGTCATCCATCTCATGTGGGGTGATATGCGCGACGACCCCGTCCGCACCCGCTACCATATCTACTATACCCGTTCCGAAGATCAGGGCGAGACGTGGGGGTTTGAACTGGAAGAGCTTGAACTCAAAGTTGGCGACACGCGCGTGACCGACTTCCCCTCCAATCCCAATAAGGGATTTCCCAGAGGGCTTTTCCTGGGCGACTACTTCGCCATCGCCGCCAGCGAGAACGACGCCTATCTGGTGTGGGCCGATACTCGGCTCGGCGAGTTTGGCCCCACCAACCAGAAGATCGGTTTCAGCCGCCAGCGCGCCATCGCCCGTCCTGAAATCTTCATCAGCCCCGACGCCGGAGCTGCCGGAGAGACCATCACCGTTCAGGGACACGGCTTCCAACCCGATATGGATATCTACCTGCTTGTCGGTGGCGCCAACGCCGCATCCGGACGTACCGACAAGCTCGGGCGCTATACACAGCAGATCTTCGTCCCCATCTCCGGTGAAGGCGCCCACCGCGTGGTGTTGGTCGACGAATCGGGCAACTTCGCCTCCACATCATTCTATATGGAGTTCGGCTTCGACAATGTCCAGGACCTGGAAAAGAAGCTGGATGCCCTGGATGAGAAGTTGGAACAGTTGAACGGAACGGCATCGCAAGCCGGTCTGTCGCCCGCTTCGCACCAGGTCGCGGTGGAGAGTGTGCCGGCAACGACAGCACTCGCCACTTCCGCCGTACCCGGCGGGAGCGCGACCTGGCCGGTGGTCGGCGGCGTCGGTATCGGCATCGCGCTCGGCCTGCTGTGGGTTTCGTTCCGTAGACGAACTGGATGATCCGTCCGCCGTAGGCGGCTCTCAGTCACACTGGCTGCCGGACGTCCCGAAGAGGTCGGTGGCGTTCGGCAACCTACTGGTCAATGATCGCGGGTGTTGGCAAAAGGATTTGCAATATGAATACGACTTGGTCGACCAAAACTTCAGC
Source organism: Caldilineaceae bacterium SB0675_bin_29 (assembly GCA_009843665.1). GTDB lineage: Bacteria > Chloroflexota > Anaerolineae > Caldilineales > Caldilineaceae > Bin5. The sequence goes on from VYDA01000634.1 coordinate 3,034, forward strand.
ATGGCTGCTCAAAGTCGTCCCGATCAGTCTTGCGATCATTATTGGTCTCTCCTCTTCAGCCCTGGCCCAATACAGTCCCCCTCATGAGGAACCCGGGCCGGCGGTCGAGCGGCTTTATTTCAAAGCGTTCAACGTCGACCGCGCTCCGTTGGATCTGGAAGCCGGAGAGATGGACCTCTACTACTTCAATCTGAAGATTGCCGCGGCCCGTGAGCTGCGCGACAACGAGGGCATCCAACTCTTTGAGGCCCCGGCCAGTACAATCTCGCTGATTCTCAACCCGGCGCCGGCGCCGGAAGGAAGGTTGAACCCCTTCTCGATCAAGGAAGTGCGGCAGGCCATGCAGCGCCTGATCGACCGCGAGTTTGTGACCCGAGAGATCTACCAGGGCCAGGCGAGTCCGATGTACACCAACGTGGCCTCCACCGATTACGATTATCTGACCGTCTTCGACGTGATTCAGCAGGCGGATTTGGACTACGATCCCGAATACGCACGCCAACTGATCGCCGATGCCATGATTGAGGCCGGCGCAGAGTTGACTGACGATGTGTGGCATTTCAACGGGCAGCCGGTCCGCCTCAAGTTCATCATGCGCGTGGAGGACGAGCGGCGCGACGTGGGCGATCTGATTCGATCGGCCCTGCAGGACGCCGGGTTCGCGGTCGCGTCCAATCGCCAGACCTTCGCCCCAGCCATCCAGACCGTCTATGCCACCGACCCGGCCCAATTCGAATGGCATCTGTACACCGAAGGCTGGGGCCGCGGTTCGCCCAACCGCTATGATTTCGGCGGCATCAACTCCTTCTATGCCCCCTGGCTGGGGAACATGCCCGGCTGGAAAGAGGTCGGCTTCTGGCACTACGAAAACGAAGAACTGGACGATCTGGGAGAGCGCCTTTTAAAGGGTGAATTCGCCGACCAGGCCGAGCGCGACGACATGTATCGCGAAATGACCCGCATCGGCCTCGACGAGTCGGTCCGCATCTGGATCGCCACCGTCATGAACGCTTTCCCAGTGCAGGCCGGCGTCGAGGGCATAACCCAGGACCTGGCCGCGGGGCCGCGCGGCCTGTGGAGCCTGCGTTCGGCCTATAAGGCGGGCAGCGACGAACTGACCGTGGGCCACCTGTGGGTGTGGACTGAACGCACGACGTGGAACCCGGTCGGCGGATTCGGCGATGTCTACAGCAGCGACATCTGGCGGCATCTGCAGGACCCGGCCATTTGGAATGACCCGTTCACCGGGATCCCGGCGCCCTTCCGCATCGACTATGAGGTTGAGACGGCCGGACCGGACGGCACGTTGGATGTACCGGCAGACGCCATCATGTGGAACGCGCAACGGGGCCGGTGGTCGAACGTGGGTGAAGAGGTAACCGCCACCAGCAAGGTCGTCTACGACTACAGCAAATTCTTCCAGGCCCCGTGGCATCATGGCCAGCCGATCAGCATGGCCGATGTGCTCTATTCCATCTATCAGGGCTTCGACCTGTCCTACAATCCCGATAAAGCCAAGATCGAAACGGTCATCGCCACAACCGCGCGTCCCTTCCTGGAAACGATCAAGGGCTACCGCGTGCTGGACGAAAATCGCATCGAAGCCTATGTGGACTTCTGGCATTTTGAACAGAACTACATCGCCTCCTATGGTATCCCCTCCGGGTTGAGTACTCCCTGGGAGATGCTGTATGCGATGGATGAACTGGTATTCGGCCAGCGGCGGGCTGCGTTTAGCGACACGGCTGCCGCTCGCTACAACGTGCCATGGATCAGCCTGGTGCTGGACCGGGACGCCCGCCTCGTACGCAAGGCCATGCTGGACCTGCGCCGGGCAGAGACCATCCCCACGGATGTGTTCACCCTGCCCACTGCCGACGGTGAAATGGTCCTCACCAGCAGCGAAGAGGGCGTGGAACGTTACACGGCTGTACTCGACTGGTTTGACGAGAAAGGGCACATGGTTATTAGCAACGGTCCCTTCACGTTGGAGCGTTATGATCCACCGGCCCAATTCGCCGAGCTGGCCGCCTTCCGTGACGAGAACTACCCCTTCACAGCCAGCGATCTCTACCGCGGACTGCCGGATCTGATCGAATATACCGAGATCGAGGCGCCGCCGATCGAGTTGGGCGCCGACTATGAAGTTACCTTGACGCTGGATGGGCCTGGTAATCTGTCCCTGCGCTATCTGTTGATCGATACCGCCACTGGGGAGATCATTCAGCAGGGCGACGCCGACACCCTGGACCCCAACTGGTTTGCGATCAGAATGACTGCTGAGACCACGGACGAGTTGGATCTGGGGATCTACGAACTGGTGCTGGTTGCCTACAGCGATGAGTTGGCCCGCATGGCGGAGCGGCGCATTGAGTTGGAAGCCGATATCGCCATCATCGAAGAGGAGCCGGCAGCGGAGGAATCAGAGTCCTCCGAAACAGAGGAAGCTACATCTTCCGACTCGGATGAGGAGTCGTCCGAGGCCGCAGCCGACGAGGAAGAGAGTGAATCCGAGACGGCGGCGGAAACTGAAGCGAATTCCGATTCGGCAGAGGCCGACACGGAATCCGATACTGAGACCGCTTCAGAATCGGATACGGAAGCCGAATCGGAGAGCGCTGCGTCTGAGTCTGAAGAGGCCGGATCTGAAGAAACCGAGTCTGCAGAAGCTGAATCCGAACCGGCCGCCGGCCTGCCTGTCAACGTAGTTGTCGGCGCCGTGGTCGCTATCATTATCTTTGGCGGCATTCTGCTCGTGCGCCGCAGACGTTAACAGCAGTGGCTAGTGAAACGTGGACAGTGTATAGTGAATAGGCACAGTGAATAGCAACTTCACTCGCCCCCCTGACTACTGACCACCGATCACTAGCCACTGACCACTGCTGTAATGTCGCTTTTTCGTCCCCTCCTCGTCCGTTCCCTCACCATGGTCGGGGTCTTCTTCGTCGTTCTGCTCATGCTGGTGTTGACGCTGGGCCTGACCGGCTTTTCCGACCGCATTCTTGCTGCAACGATAGGAGAGCAGTTGCGCGCCGAGCGAACCGCGCTGGCCGAGACCATCCGCGACCCCGACGAGATGGAAAAGGTGCTGGAGAAGCGCCGCGAGGAGCTGGAGATCTTCTATGGGTTGCGCACGCCCTGGTACTATCGCCTCCCTCGCACCGCATTGCGGGTGTTGACCCTCGACCTGGGTGAAGCCCGCTCGCTGCGCAGCTTTGACGGCAGCAATCGTGTCTTCGATATCGTGACCGAGCGCGTGCCCAACTCCATGCTCCTGCTCACCACATCGTTTATCATCACCGCCATCATCGGCATCGTCGGCGGCTCCTATCTTGCCACCCGCCAGGGCTCCTGGCTGGATCGCTTTGTTTCCGGGTTTGCGGCCGTTTCCTATGCCATCCCCACCTGGTGGATCGGCATCCTGTTTATACTGATTCTCTCCATCCAGCTGCGGATCCTTCCTTCCGGCGGCATGTACAGTACGCCGCCGCCTACAGAGCCCTTGCCCCGCTTCTTCGACCTTGTCTCACATGCTCTGCTGCCGGTGATTACCCTGGTTCTCGTCAGCTTTGGGCCGTCGATCTACTCGATTCGCACCATCACACTCAATATTGCCCAGGAAGACCACGTCAAGATCGCCCGCGCCAAGGGTCTGCCCGAGAGCCGGGTTCGCCTCCGCCACATTCTGCGCGTGGCCGCTCCACCGATCGTCACCGGCCTCCTGTTCGGCCTGGCCGGATCGCTGTCAGGCTCGATACTGGTGGAGACCGTCTTTAATTGGCAGGGCATGGGCCGTCTCTACTACGAAGCCCTCGCCGGCACGCCCGATGAAAACGTCATCGTTGCCCTCACCTTCATCTTCACTCTGATGTATGTCGTGATCCGCATCGTACTGGAAGTGCTCTACGTCTTTCTCGATCCTCGTGTGAGGTACACAGACTGATGCCGATCGGCAGCTTTGTGGTCGGACCGTCCTCCGGGTTCCGATCGAAGACCGGCGCGCGGAGGAAAACGCCGTGAACAGGGCCAACGCCTTGCGTGAGCTTCTGCGCAGCGGGCCGGGCTTCGGCGGCGTCAGCCTGTTGGGCCTGCTGATCGTGGTGGCACTCTATGTACTCCTCGTATTTCCACTGGACTTCGGCGAGAGCCAGTGGAGCAGTCCCATCGTCTGGGTGGACAACCCTAAGGCGGTGCCGCCGGCCTGGACTAACTCATTTCGCCGGGAGGCCCGGCCACACCACCGCGTCTTCGAGGGTACGGAGCCGCAAACTGTGCAGATGGCTCGCAGCGGGCCGGTCCATAGCTGGCGTTTCCCCTTGATCTATGCCTCTTCTCACCCGCCGACCTTTCTGGCCGTCACCCTCGCTGACGTCAAATACGCAGAGCGGCCGCCCCTGGTGTTGATCTCGCTCAAACGGCCGGACGGCAAACAGCTGCGCATCTACCGCCACACGGTGTGCGGTCCCCGTGAAGGTGAGAGCGGACCGTTCCTACGCTATGGCCAAACGCCGTTGCGGGTGCAGCTAAGCACCGACGAAGCAACCGTGACCGCGGTGCAGAATTTCCTTGCCGACGAGTTTGATCTGCGGCTGGACGGCGCGCAGATCGGCGGACGCGTAGACCGTTTCCTCTTTGGCGTCCCCACC
>VYDA01000365.1:0-6925 GCA_009843665.1 Caldilineaceae bacterium SB0675_bin_29
GGTCGGGCCTATTCGGCCCTCCCTTGTGGGGGGGCTCCGCCCCCGCAACGCCCCCCCTACACCATGCCTCATCGACCGGGTGTCGACATTGGTGACGAGTGCCTAATCAAAGGTGTCCGGCCAGACCGCGTCCCGCCAGTCTCCCGCAGACCACACTGCGGCACTCTCTCCTCGCCCTCGTGCCTGCCCTGCGTTTCTCCAAGAGCCTGCAAACGAATTCAGCCTCAGCCGGCATGGATTCCCCGCCAGACTGTTCCCACCCCAAAACTGTGACGCACCCGACTGATTTCAGCCCTTTGACACGAAGGAAAAATTCAATTAACATGGCAACCGGCTGACGATGAGAAACAACCGTGTCCTGCTGCGTCTGCTCTCCATTCGGCCTTCGGCGGCGAACTCGTTAGCCCTTCTGCACTCTTCTTCCGGACAAACATTCGCTTGGCCAATGAAATCTGCTGCCCGCTTTGCCCATCGATTGTGTTCAGCGAACATACCATGGGCAAATCCAATATGAGGCCTTTGCCGCTTGATCAACGAGGTGCACTACTCTTGATAGCCTCGGTTAAGCGACTCAGCCCGTCAGCACCGCGGCAGGCGAGGAGGTGCTGACGGAGTCCTCACTGAGGACCTTAGTGTGTCTCACATACCCCAACTATCGTTGAGCAGACTAAAGATTTCATTTGAAAGGAGGTGGTTGACGGGAAACGAGGAAACTGCTCTTGTAGCGGTGGCATCACTTTGACGCCGCCACTTCATCAGATCCAGGCAGGATTTCACTGCGCGCCTCTCAAGGGCGCAACCACCTAGTAAGGAGTGAAAAGCATGTCGAGATTTCGATGGCAGATTCTAGTGGGCCTTGTCCTGGTCCTTGGCATCTCGCTCACCGCCTGTGTCGCGCCGGCAGCACCGGCCGGAGACGGTGGCGATATGGCGGACAGCGGCGACATGATGCCGGAAGTCATGCTGCCCGATGACGCGGCCGAAGACCAGATCCTGAACGTCGTCTTTGAGGGCGGCTGCGGCTCCGGTCCCTTCCCGGGCATCGACTACGGCAGCCCCTGTAACTTCGGGCACACCTTCTATCCGCCTTTCCTGGTGGACATTGAAGGCAACGTATCGGCCGGCCTCTTTACCACCGACTGGGAAGTGAACGACGACTTCACCGAGTACATCTTCCATATACAGGAAGAGGCGGTTTGGTCCGACGGCAAGTCCATCACCGCCCAGGACGCGCTCGACTGGTGGAACTACATCTTCCACTCCGACCGCAACTCCTGGCCCCGCAACTTCGTAATGGGCGCGGTCAAAGGCATTGACGAGTTCGCCGCCGGCGAAACCGAGACAATCGGTGGCCTCACAGCGCTGGATGACAAAACCCTTAAGGTTGAACTGTGGCGTCCCGAGAGTTCCCTGCCGCAGCTGTGGGGTTTCCGCGAGGCGGCTCCCGCCCGCTTTGATCAGTATGCCGATCTCTTGGAACGAGCCGACGAATTTAATGACGCTCGAGATTGGCGCGGCGCGATGGCCGAACGCTTCTTCCAGGGCGAGAACGCAGCCAACCTGATCGTCAGCGGCCCCTTCAAGCCTGTACACCTGTCTCCGGAACCGGACGCCATCTACCGCTTCGAACGCAATCCAAATTGGTGGGGTGATCCGCCCCTCTTGGACGGCATCGAAGCAACCACCATTCGTGACTTCCAGACGATGCTCCTCATGTTTGAGAACGAGGAAATCGACCTTGCCCTGAATCTCGCTGGTCCGCCCGCAGTGCTCCTGCGCCAGAACCAGCCCGACGTGTTCCGTGAAATTCCCGTCTCCGCTTTCTGGGCCATGTACTTCGTCACCGAGCAGGAACCTGCGGACGACACAAACTTGCGTCGCGCACTGATGTCTGCCATCGAGTGGGATAGAGTCGCCGAAATCGCTTGGGAAGGCGAGCAGGCCCCTAGCAACGCCGGCAGCCCGATGGCGCCCGCCTACCAGTGCTACGACCCCAACTTCCAGCCCTATCCCTTCAATCCGGAAAGGGCCGCAGAATTCCTCGCCGAGTCGAAGTATGGGCCTACCGGCGAAACAGTGCCCAAGATTCGCATCCTCACCGGCGGGAGCGATCCGCCCCGCATCCGCGCTGCCCAGATCATCCAGGAAATGTGGCGCGTTAACCTCGGCATCGAGGACGTCGAGATCAAGAACGCCGAAGCCGAGTTTGTCGACGGTGAAGGACTGGTTTCAATACGCGTAACCAGCGGTGGCTCCTTCATCCCGCGCCCGCCCTACCTGCTGGAAGCGATTGCTCACACTCGTGGCGGCTCCTACCAGTCCTGGACGAACTACACCGAAGAAGGCTGGGACGAAGAGATCGATGCTCTTCTCTCAATGGATCCCGGCGCTGCCGACTTCTGCGAGCGCTCGCTGGCCATGCTTGAGAAGTTCACCGACGCTGCGCTCGTGATTCCGACTGGTTACATCCGTGGCTGGTACCAAATTCAGCCGTGGGTCGGCGGCTATAGCCAGAGCCGCATCAGCTTCTGGCATAACATGACCGAAACCTACCGCAAAGAGCGCTAATCAGCGCTTATCTGTAAGGAAAATCGGTCAATGGCCGGTCTCCCAATCGGAACCGGCCTTTGACCGATTATCACGACCAACTAATCGCGAACCACTTGTCACCGGAAATCGAGACGTGACCCGCTACTTTTCCATGCGGCTGCTGATCATCATCCCATCGCTTTTTGCGACGCTGATGATCGTATTCTTGCTGGGCTATCTCGGCCCAATCGATCCGGTCACAATTCTTCGCTCACAGTGGGCCGCTCAGGGTATCTACCTCAACGAGGAGGAAGTGGCTGATCTGCGCAGCCAGTATGGGCTCGATAGACCGTTTCACGAGCAGTTCGGCACCTACATGGCGAATCTTCTCAAGGGCCATTTCGGCTACTCCTTTCTGGACGCCGCGCCGATTTGGCCGCGTATCAAACGCGCCCTACCAGTTTCCGGCCAGTTGGCGGCCGGTGTGCTCGTAATTATGGCGTTCGTCGGGAGCCCATTAGGCATAATCGCGGCCCGATTTCACAATACCTGGGTGGATTATACTATCGTTAGCGGCAGTCTGTTCTTCTGGTCGATTCCGACCTATGTCCTTGTGCCGGTGGCGCTGATCGTCATGGTCCTGTGGTTGGACGTCATGAACGTTCCACGGGGATGGAAGGGCATTATGCATCCTTCCTATTTCTTGGCCGCCGCGATCATCTCAACACGTTCTCTCGTGGGAGTGATCCGCCAGACTCGCGGCGGCATGTTGGAAGTAATGCAGAATGACTATGTCCGCACCGCACGCGCCAAAGGCTTGAACGAGTTCATTGTCATGGGGCGCCACGTCGCCCGCAACGCACTTATTCCGGTTGTGACCTCTCTCGGTCTATTGGTGGACGACTTCATGTGGGGCGCGGTCTTCCTTGAACTGGCGTTCAACCTGCCCGGACTGGGGCGGCTCTTTCAGCAAGGGCTGTCCGGACGGGACTTCAACATGATCAACGGTGTCGTACTCTTCACTGCAGGTCTGACCATGGCCATAAACCTGATCGTGGATCTGATCTATCCCGTCCTTGATCCCCGCGTCGTATACGATTAGAGCAAGTTAGGCACTGCGGGGCATGGGCTGGAATGCTGTCCCGCGCAGTGGCTCCCAATAACGGACGGAAAATGCAAAGAGGGAACAAGGATGGCTCAAACAGAAGCTGACAATGCAGAGGATCTGTCGCTTCAGTTGGAAGTCCAGCAACGAAAGACTCGCGGCCTGTGGAGCGATGCCTTTCGGCGTATGATACGAAACCGACTGTCGATGGCCGGGCTTTTCATCTTTCTGCTTCTCTTTATAACAGCAATCTTCGGACCGTATCTGGCTCCCTATCCTTACATGCTCCAGGACCTTGACAGGGTCGCAGAAGGGCCAAGTACCGATTACCTGCTGGGCACCGATGACCTGGGGCGTGACATGTTGAGCCGCATCATGTGGGGCGCCCGTACGGCCGGCCTCGTCGCCATCATCTCCACAGTCTTTAGCCTTTTGCTGGGCATGTTTCTGGGGGCCGTCGCCGCGTATGCCGGCAACTGGGTCGACTGGCTTATTGGCCGCGCCATCGACGTTACGATGTCAATCCCGCAGCTCCTCTTCGCTTCGCTGATCGCTGCAACATTCCGTAAGCCGGTCGCCGACTGGGTCGACTCGATGTACGAGACAACGGGCCTGGAGTTTTTCGCTACCCCGACCTACGTCGATCTGATCGTAGTTTTTGGGGCACTCTCACTGATTCAGTGGCCCGGCTACGCCCGTCTGATCAGAGGACAGATCTTCTCGTTGCGCGAAAAGGAGTTTATCGAGGCTGCCCGCGCAATTGGGGTCACGCAAAGCAAGATATTGCTGCGACATCTGATCCCAAACGCGCTCGGCCCTCTGATCGTTGCCGTTACCTTCGGCTTTAGCGCCGCCATCGTCGCCGAATCAGGCTTGAGTTTCCTGGGCGTAGGCGTTCAGCCGCCCCAGGCCAGTTGGGGCGCAATGATTAGTGACAACCAGTTGAGCTGGCGCTACCGCCCCTGGCTAGTCGCCGTCCCCGGCCTGACCATCGCTATCGTCTCAGTCGGCATTAACTTCCTGGGCGACGGCCTCAATGACGCCCTTAACCCGCGCCAGGCCGAATCATAACCCTCCCTTTTGCAGGTCTACCATTTCAGCCATTCACAGTCCACCATAGCGCGTTGCATCAAGAACCCAGGAGCATCCCATGTACGATTGGACTGTGTTGAACCAGACCGTGAGCGAAACACTCACCAGCGGCACTGTCGGCTCGCCCCTCTTTGTCCGCTGGACCGCGGCCGCAGCGCAAGACACGCCTGAGCTCAAATCCCTGTTGGCCGAGATGAGTGCCTATACCGAATCCTGGCTGTCGTCCCGACCGCGCCGGGTCTACGCCACCGGCTCGGCTGACGCAGGGCATCTCTCGCTCGCACTGGAATACACCAACGGTCAATCGGCACTCCTGGCAATTTCCCTGGCCCACGATCAACCCTCCATGAACCTGATCATCCTTGGCGCACGCGGCGCTATCTACCAAACAGATTCTGAGGTAACTGCGCCCGCGCTGAATCTGGCCGGTGACACGGATGAAAGACGGCAAGACGCGGCGCTCTTGTCAACGCCGCGAATGGTGTCGGCAATCGATAAGTCACTCTTCACGAAACAGCCCGTACTGCTGTCCGCCGAAGGAGACCAACAATGAGCAGCCACCAGTTCGGTGTCCTCCTGATCTCCGGCAGGCTGCCACACCAGGATAACTACGCCCTCAACCTGCGCGCCGCCCCCCGCTGCACCCTTGTTGGCCTGACCGACGAAAAGGACGTTCCCCCCGAGCGCGCCCAGCTGAACAAACAGTTTGCCGACGACCTCGACATCCCCTACTTGCCCGACCTCGACGAAGCCTTGGCCCGCGACGACGTGCACGTCGTCTCAATCTGCGCCGACCCCGAGCGTCGCGGCCGTATAGCCGCACGCTGTGCAGACGCCGGCAAGCACGTCTATGTCGACAAACCCATGACCCCCTACCTGTCCCACGCCGACGCCGTCGTCACCGCCGTCGAACGCGCCGGCGTCCGCAGCCAGATGTTCAGTTCCAACCACCAGCCCTGGGTTGCCCAGGCCCTCCAGGTCGTCCAGTCAGGCGAACTGGGCGAGTTGACCGCCATCCACGTCGACAATCTGTTTGCAAAGGGGCCAAATGGTACTGCGGCCCTGGGCGCCCCGCGACAGGCAGTCTATCCCCCGGTAATCTCCAACTTTGTTGACGCAAAGGCGGAATTGTACGCCATAGGTGTATACGCTCTGGGGTTCGTCTGCTTGATATCCGGGCGCGCCGTCGAAACCGTCTTCGGCAGCACCGCCAACTACTTCTTCGAAGCACACCAGCGCCGCAACATGGAAGATTTCGGCTTTCTCTCCCTGACCCTGGAGGGCGGCCTGACCGCCACAATCACCGGCGGCCGCATTGGCTGGTCCAGCCACCCCGCCGGCGGCTCTAATCAAATCCACCTCATAGGCACCAAAGGATCGCTCTTCTTGAGTGCCAATCGACCGAGTCTGGAAATCCATAACGCCGACGCGCCCTGGACCCCGCCTGAGATACATCCCCGCGACCCAATGGGATTCTGGCGCACAACACAGGAAGAGGTCAGAGGCCAACCCAAGCGAACCTTGGCCCCGCTTTCCAATGCCCTGGAAGGCCGCACTGACGCCAGCTACTTCATCGACTGCATTGTCGAAGAACGCGAGAGCGGGATGAACGCACGCCAGGCCGCCTACCTGACCGAAATCCTGCTGGCGGGGTATAAGTCCGCAGCCGAAGGGCAGATAGTCAAAATGCCATTGGCTCGTGATGGCGACCATGCCCAGGCCACCCAAGCATAGCCATCACTTCACCGAAAAGTTCGACCGCGTTTCACTTGTAGACCGCAGTAATTCCGCTTCAAGACTAGAGGAGCCTGATGACACAGTCCACTCGCCACTCAGCTGATTACCTGCAACGGATCAGCCGCGATCTCTTCGCGGCTTCGGGAGCTCCGGACGACATCGCATCCACCGTCGCCGAAATCCTCGTCAACGCCAACCTCGCCGGCCACGACTCACACGGAGTCCAGTTCGTACCCATGTACCTCGACCGCATCGAAGACGGTGGCATCGACAACAAGGCCTATCCGGAAATCGTCCGCGAGAGCGCAAACACGATGCACGTTGACGGCAAAAAGGGCTTCGGCCACACGATGAGCCGCCAGGCAATGGACTGGGCCATCGAAAGAGCCAGAAAATCCGCCGTCTGCCGCGTCACCTTCCAGAACACAACCCACATCGGCCGCGGCGGCGAATACGCCGAGC
>VYDA01000365.1:6935-7617 GCA_009843665.1 Caldilineaceae bacterium SB0675_bin_29
GGGCCGGCTGCATCACGCTGATAACACTGGGTGGCGCCTCCGCCGCCGGTTCGCAAGTCGTCCCCTTTGGCGGTGCCCGCGGTGCCCTGGGCACCAACCCCATCGCAGTAGGCATCCCCACCGGCGATGACGCCCCCTTCGTAATCGACTTCGCTACCAGCGTCATCGCTGGAGGAAAGATCCTGGTAGCCCAGAGTAAGGGTCTTGATCTTCCTGAAGGCGCGATAGTCGATAGCGAAGGCCACCCAACAACGAACCCTGAGGACTTCCGAAACGGCGGCTTCCTCTTGCCTTTCGGGGCACACAAGGGCTACGCGCTCTCATTGTTCTTTAGCCTCATGGGCGGGCTTGCTGGCGAATTCAATGCAGAGCTGACTTCCATGGCCGGCCTCTTCATGCAGGTCTACGATGTAGCCGCATTCACGCCTCTTGAAGGCTATCAGAGCAACGTCCGCGCCGTCCTGGACGCCATGAAGTCGATACCGCCGGCCCCGGGATTCGACGAAGTGCTGGTCCCAGGCGACTTCGAACACCGCTCCCGGCAGCAGCGCCTGGCCGAGGGCATCGAGGTCCCCGCGGAAACATTCGCCAGGATCGAAGCCTGGGCCAAAAAACTAAACGTATCTCTTACCGAAGAATAATAGGAGGAACAGGCAGATGTCGCAGCGATATAGAGTTGGCG
>VYDA01000622.1 GCA_009843665.1 Caldilineaceae bacterium SB0675_bin_29
ACCTTGACGACCCGCTGCGACCGAACTTCCCCCCACCCCGCGTCGTGGCTCGTACCGAGGCGTGAGCCGGCGCAGGCACGGCAACACCCAATTGGCCCAACCTGCACAGCGATGACCATCAAGAGCCCACCACAGAAATCCTGACACGACAATCCGTCATCCCTTATCCAGGCAGACCGCACATGGCACACGCATACAGAACATGGCATAGTAGCTACGAAAACCCCAATACGCCCCTGCCGTTCTTCCCGCCGCTTCGCGTGATTTCGCGGATCGATCAGTTCTGCAAAACCCGCCAAATCGGCCACCTGTTCTATTAGTGGAGATCAGACCATGAACCTCACCACCGCCCAATTTGCACAGTTTGACGAGCAAGCCTACCTGTTCTTCCCCGATCTCCTCGACAGCGATGAAGTCGCGGTCCTCCAGCAAGCCGTGCCGGACATCCTCAGCCGCCCAGGCCCGGAGATCATCCCCGAAAAGGACGATCCCTCCTCAGTCAGGCTGGCCTTCGGCGCCCATACCTACTCCGAACCCTTCCGCTGCCTTACCCTCCTCCCCCGGCTGCTGAACCCCGTCCGCCAGCTCTTGCGCGACGACGTCTATCTCCATCAAAGCCGTTTCAACCCAAAACAGGGCTTCGGCGGCGGCGCCTCCTGGGACTGGCATCAGGACTATCCGCCCTGGCATTCCATCGACGGCATGCCCGAACCCAACTGCATCATGGTATCCGTCTTCATCGACGACTGTACCGCGGTCACCTCTCCCCTCCTGATCGTGCCCGGCTCGCAGCGCCACGGGCTCCTCGACGCCCGCCTCCACAAGGACGCCGCTGGCAGAGGCTACGCCCTGCACCATATCGATCATGCCACCTTCGAACGCTTCGCGGCCGAGAACGGGATAGAAGCCCTGGTCGGGGCGGCGGGATCGGTCGCCTTCATCCATTGCAACGTACTGCACGGTTCCGCCAACAACGTCTCCCCCTGGCGCCGCGCCATCATGTATCTGATCTACAACGCCGTCAGCAACGCCTGCACCGGCACCGAGCGCCCCTGGTACCAGAACAACCGCGACTTCACGCCCCTCGAGCCGCTCGACGACAGCAGCGTGAAGGCCCTCGCCTGAACCGCGGCCACCGGATTCCCCAGCACACCCACCTGGAGCCATTTTCATGAAATACCTGACCGCCGACCAGCTGCAAGACATCTGCACCCGCATCCTCGACGCCGCCGGCTCCCCCCACGCCGAGTCCGAAGCCGTCTGCGAGGTACTCGTACGCGCCAACCTGTTCGGACACGACTCGCATGGCGTCATGCGCATACCGCAATACGTCGGCCAGATTCGCAGCGGCGCCATACGTCCCGGCACCCCCATCGAGATCGAACGCGAGACACCCGCCTCCGCCGTCATCCAGGCCCATCAGGGCTGGGGCATGGTCATCGCACGCCAGGCCATGCGCCTCGCCATCGAAAAGGCGCGCCAGGTCGCCGTCGGCACCGTTGTCGTGCGCGGCAGCCAGCACGTGGGGCGCGTGGGCGAATACCCCACCATGGCCGCCGAGGAAGGTATGATCGGCATGGCCGTCGTCAACTCCTACGGCACCACCGGCTCGGTTGCCCCCTTTGGCGGCGCCGAACGTCGGCTCTCCCCCAATCCTATCGCCTTCGCCATGCCCAGCGGCGGGCCCTGGCCCGTCATGGTCGACATCACCACCTCGGTATTCCCTGAAGGCAAAATCCGCGTCACCCGCTACGCCGGCAAACAACTGCCCGAAGGCGTAATCGTCGACGCCGATGGCAACCCCACCACCGACCCGGCCGCCTTCTACGGCTCCCCGCCTGGTGCCCTCCTGCCCCTGGGCGGGATCGTCGGCCACAAGGGCTTTGCCCTGGGCATCGTCGCCGAGCTGCTCGCGGGCGCCCTCTCCGGCGCCGGCGTCACCGGCAAAGAGAGGGAGCAGACCGGCAACGGCGTCTACTTCCAGGCCATCAACATCGAGGCCATGCTCCCATACGACGACTTCATCCACACCGTCCAGGAGCAGATCGCCTGGGTAAAGTCGGCGCGCCCCCAACCCGGCGTCAGCGAAGTCCTCTTCCCCGGCGAACCCGAATACCGCACCGCCCAACAGCGCACCACCCACGGCATCCCCGTCGAAGACAGCATCTGGCAGGAGATCACCGAAACAGCAGACACCCTCGGCGTCGACATTTCAGTCTGACCCGCCCCACCCCGGTTTGATGCCCCACCACTTACATGGCATCATAGGGCGCAATCCGCGAGCCGTTCACTAACCACTATCCACTGACCACTAACCACTGATTTCCGAGGTTCAGACAATGCAAGTTCTCTTTCTTCCCTTCAACCCCGTCATGCACTACTGGTACGATGGCTTCGTCGAAGCGGTCGACGGGCGTTATCCAATCACGATGTACGACCCCGACAAGCCTGTCGCCCCGCAGTTCGAAGGCGTCGACGTTGTCGTGGCCTGCGCCGGCTGCACCCATGAGATGGTCGATGCCTCTGTCGAGGCCGGCGTCAAACTGTGGCAGGTGCTCTCCGTCGGTGTCGACCACTGGGACATGCCCTACTTCTTCAGAAAGGAAATGCCGTTCGCCCATACACCCGGCCCCTTCAGCGCCATCGCCCTCGCCGAGCACGCCCTCACCCTCATGCTCCTGATCGCCAAGAACCACCGCGCCGCCCAGGCCAACATGCGCGCCGAGCTCTTCAGCCTGCCCCTCAACGACGAACTGGCCGGCAAGAAACTCGGCCTCATCGGGCTCGGCGCCAGCGGGCGTGAACTGGCCAAGCGCGGCCATGCCATGGGCATGGAGGTCCTGGCCATCGACATCGCCGACATCCCGCAGTCGGTGCGCGACGAATGTCACGTCTCCTTCTTCGGCGATGCCAGCGCCATGGACCACGTGATTGCCGAGGCCGACTACCTGTCGCTCCACACGCCCAGCACTGCCCAGACCCGCCACATGATCGGGGCGCGCCAGTTCGAGCTGATGAAGCCGTCTGCCGTGCTGATCAACGTCGCACGCGGGCTGTTAGTGGATGAGGATGCCCTGGTCGAGGCACTGCAGAGCGGGCAGATCCGCGCCGCCGGCATGGACGCCTTCGTGACCGAGCCCTTGCCGAGCTCCCACCCGCTCCTGCAGATGGACAACATGTACTGCACCCCGCACATCGCCGGCGTTACCCGGGAGACCGCCCAGCGCCGCGGCCAAGCCGCCGCCGACAACGTCGAGCGCGTCTCCAAGGGCCTGGAGCCGCTCTATCAGGTCACCCCGGACAATTACAGTTAATTCGAATAGAGAGATAGGATTCCGAGGAGAGAGCGGAAAACAACTGCGAGCGGATGGTGGTGTGTCCTATCCACTATCCGCTGCTGGTCTCACTTCACGCTCGCTGACCGTCACTTTAGGGCCCTGGCCGAGCTCGATGCCGCCGGTGAGAGGTATTTCCGCGCCGGTGATGAAGCTGGCCGCATCGCTTGCCAGAAACAGGCAGAGATTGCCCGCCTCTTCTATCGTCCCGCTGCGCCCGGTCCACTGCCATGTCTCCACAAAGTTGTGAAACGCCTCGCCGTATTCCATCGTGGCTTCAAGGTCCAGGCGGCTCTGGGTGAGGATATTGCCGGGCATGATGGCATTCACCCGCACACCGTGCTTGGCCTCGTCAATCGCCAGCGCCTTCGTAAGGCCGTGAACGCCGCCCTTGGAAGCGCAGTAGGTGCTCGCCTGCCACTGGCCCATCGCGCCCACAATGCTGCCCAGGTTGACGATACTTCCGCGCGTCTTGCGCAGATGGGGCAGCGCGTACTTGCAGGCGGCAAAGACGCTGACGAGATTCAGTTGCAGCAGCTCTTTGAAATCCTCGACTGAGAAACTATCGATCGGCTCATGCGCAGGGTGCTGACCTGCATTGTTGATGAGACATTCCAACCGCCCAAAGCGCGCCACCGTCCGCTCGACTGCCCGTTCGATCTGGGCTGGCTGACGCACGTCGCACGGCTCAAAATGGCAATCCCCCGGCCCGGTCGCGGTCAACTCCGCGGCCAGCGCGCGCCCGGTCTCCTCGTCGATGTCGCAGATCACCACGCGTGCACCTGCTCGCACAAATACCCGCGCGCAGCCTGAGCCGATACCCTTGCTGCCGCCCGTGATCAGAGTGGCTTTGTCAAATCCAGCGGCAAAAGGAGTCCTCTTCTCTGCCATCGATTCCGCCCGCTCCGCGGCTGGCAATTAGAGCCGTCAGTGTGAATTCCGTATGATACCGAGAATTTTCGTATGGTCGGCACGTTGGGACACGGGTGTTTCGCCTGCCGCCACGTAATACGCAATACGCAATGCCGCAGAAAGCGTACTTCCAGAGACTTATACGCTTGACTGCACAAGATTTTGGCGACGCTAACGTAATTCTAACACTTCGATTTATGCTGTAGTACTGGGTTGAGAGAAGAGGGCACTTATCTTCAGGCATTCTTTATGTAGTTCATGTATTTTCTAATAATTGTGGCATCACGAAGAGGAATTGTCCCTTCCCCTACAAATTCTTCATCATCGAACAAGGAGGTGATTAGGTTATCTAAGTTTACTACCATTTCTTCTACTACCTCTGCACGCTCTATTAGAGTTCAGTGTATCAGCGAACCCCTCGTGCTCAGTCAGCAGATCAACCAACGCTTCTTCCAGCCCCACTGGTCCCCGTCGAGCTATTAGCATACGTTCATGCTTGGTCACGGTTGTGTCTCCTCAATTGCGTATGCGCCCTTTGCGTTCGCGTCGTTCGTAACGGTCTAGAGGTTTACGAAACAGGAAGTCTTCATGGCTCCTCCATTCTGAACCGCGTTGCTTTCTCTGTGGAAACCGTAGTAGTGCCCGCATGAAGCGTATAACCACATTTACGCCAAGCACGTAGACGATGATAAACCCTGCGATCAGGGCGACGAGTTCCATGGTGTTTCTCCTGGGGTAGTATGGCTCCTCATTCTACCTCACCCTAAATCGCATATTTGGCTTGTAAGGAAAGGTCATGTTTATTTCTAGCCCGCCCTCGACAACGTCTTCTGCGAATGTCTATGGTGCAGCGTCAAATACGAGAACATCTATCTCAACCAGTATGACACGGTGCGTCAACTGCAAACCGGTTTGACCGCCTATTTCGACTTCTACAACCATGAAAGACCGCCATCAGCTGCTGCCGTCAGGCCGCCCGCGCACGATCAGGTACTCCACGTCCTCCAGCGTTGAATCCGCAACGTCGAGGACCCCTTGCCTTTCCCCGCCCTTCAGCACCATCACCCGGTCCCCGATCGACAGCACGTCGCTGATGCGATGCGTGATAAGGATGATCGAAATTCCCTGATCGCGCAGCTCAGACATAAGGTCCAGCAACGTGTTGGCCTCCTTCACCCCCAGAGCGGCTGTCGGCTCATCCATGATCAGAATCGTGGCATCGAAACCGATCGCCCGCGCAACCGCCACCATCTGGCGCTGACCCCCCGACATCCTCTCGACCAGCAGCTTGGGCGAACTGATGTTGATCCGCAGCCGCGACAGCAGCGCCTCCGACTCGGCGTACATCCTCTTCTTGTCCAGAAAAGTGATGCCGAGGACCCGCTTGGTGTACTCCCGCCCGGTGAACACATTGGCGGCAACGTCCAGATTGTTGAACACCGCCAGGTCCTGGTATATCATCGCCAGCCCCAGCGCCTGCGCGTCGCGTGGATTGCGCAGCGCCGCCTTCTGCCCTTCGACGAAAATCTCGCCTGCGTCCGGAATCACCGACCCGTAGAGCGTCTTCATCAGCGTCGACTTTCCAGCCGCATTGTCGCCCACCAGGCCCAACAACTCCCCGCGCCGCAGCTCCAGATCGACGCCGTTGAGCGCCTGTACGGTGCCAAATCTCTTCGAGATTCCCCGCATCTCAACCGCGTGCTCAATGCTCATGCGTATACTCACAATTGCTTTGAGGAGTGAGAACATCTCTCTTCCCACTCCTCGAGATTCCCCGCTTCTCTTACTGCATAACCTCTGTTTCGACGATCTCCTTGATCTCCAGGAAATTCTGCTTCATCGTATCCTGGTAGCTGTCGATGTTGGACTGGTCGACAAGCGTGATGCGGGTGTCAAGATACTGGTATGTAGCCTGCACGCCCTGGTGCTTTATCATCCACGGAATGTAGACCGCCAGGTAACCCTGACCGTAAGGCTGCTGAACGTAAGTGAAGGAGACCGTTCCATTGCGGATGCCCTCGACGATCTCCGGCGCGTCGTCCACGCCCGTAACGATCACATCGTCGCGGCCTGCATCGGGGAAGGCCACCGTCGCACCGACCGAATTCAGGTTGCCCAGCGAGTAGTAGGCATCCATTTCAGGATAGGTCACCAGCGCCTCCTCCGCACAGCGGACCGTGCCCTCCGGGTTGTCGCAGTCGATCAGCACGCCGATCACCTTGATGTCCGGCGCATGTTCGGCGAAGTAGTCCTCAAGCCCGGCCTGGCGGTCCTTGTCCACCACATTGCCAGGCTCCCCGAAGGCGACCACCACATTGCCTTCCCCGCCCATCAACTCCACCAGCCGTTCGGCTACCGTCGCGCCGGCCGTGTAGAAGTCGGTCGCCATGCAGACGTCGGCATTGACCGCCTCGGAGCAGGAGGCATTCTGGGTCGTCCCAAGTCCTCTCTCTTTGGCCTGCGCCAGGATACCTTCCATGATATCCGGCACGCCCGTCATCACGCTCAGGCCGGCGATGCAGGGCAGAGAGAGGGCGGACTCCGTCATATCCAACTGTTTCTCAGGGCTGTATTCAGCCGGCGCCAGGAAAACGATCTCCACGCCAAGCTCCTCCGCAGCGGCCTCCGCGCCGCCCTGCCAGGCTGTAATATAAGGATGCACCAGCGGCGCGCTGACAATGTAGCGCTCGGTATCGCCGCAATCCGGCTCCCTCTCAACAACCACCGTTTCCGGCATCGTGCAGGCAGCCAGCCCGACAACCAGCAGCACCATCAAGGCTATACCGAATAACAATCGCTTCATGACTCTTTCCCCCTATCTTCTGAAAGACATTTGTCCAGTCCTGCGGTGCGACTCGCTACGCATGACGCTTTTTGCTATCGCCACCTCCTTACGCCGGTGACCGGTGGACGCTGATCGTAGACTGCGTCATCCACAGAAACCCGGACACTAGGCTTGGCCCCGTTCAGCGATCGCGGCCCAATATGATGCGCCAGTTTAACTCTCCTCGCCGGAACTGGTCGATCAACAGGGCTACCACCACCAACATGCCCTGCACGATATCCTGCAGATAGATGTTCAGCTGCAGGACGACCAGAGAATTGCGCGCAATCCCCATGATGGCCGCGCCGATCAACGTGCCCGCCATCGAGCCAACGCCGCCGGTCAGCAGCGTGCCGCCCACGATCGCAGCCGTGACCACCGGGAAGAGCAGCCCCTGGCCGATCTGCGGCAGCGCATTGCCCACCCGGCCCAGCAGGACGATCCCGCCCACCGCCGACAGGATGCCGCTCAGCGTGAAGATGCCGACGCGGATGCGCTCGACATTCATGCCCACATC
>VYDA01000422.1 GCA_009843665.1 Caldilineaceae bacterium SB0675_bin_29
TCCCATGACTATCCCGCATAACGGCACCTTCAACGGCAACAACATTACTATGGCCGCGGGTCTGGCAACCATGAAGGAATACGAAGCCGATCAGGTGGCTAGAGTTAATGAGTTGGGCCAGAGGTTGAGAAACGGGCTCAACGCGGCATTCCGGGCCGCTGGTGTGGGCATACGCGCCGTGGGTTCAGGGTCAATTATTCGCATCCACTGGAGCGACGAGAAGATAAGAGACGCCCGCGACGCCGTAGCCGCGCAAGAGAGGGCGCAGGACCTGCCCGGCCTGCTACACCTGGAAATGATGAATCGCGGCATATTCAGCGCGCCCAGGTGCCAGTACGCCATCTCCACACCCATGTCGGAAAAGGAAGTCGACGTTGCTGTCGACGTGATGGGCCAGAGCCTGGAGGTAGTCAAGCCCTACGTCCAGGAGAAAACGCCTCACCTGACTCTTGGCTGAGCAGAAACTTCCAGGACCCAGGGCGCTCCTGACCGGCCGCACAGACCGGGTCCACAAGAACTGCCGCTATCCCGAATTCCCTCGCCGAACTGTCCTGCCCCACGGAGACCCAAATGCCAGATACTTCTACGACGCGCCCGAATTTCGTCCTCATTCTCGTGGACGATATGGGATATTCGGATATCGGCTGCTATGGATCGGAAATCCAGACGCCCAACTTGGACCGGCTGGCCCGCGGCGGAATGCGGTTCTCCCAGATGTACAACTATGCGCGTTGCTGCCCGACCCGCGCCTGCATGCTCACAGGCGCCTATCCCCATCAAGCAGGCATCGGCCACATGATGGAGAACTCCGGTTCAACCGCCTACCAGGGATACCTGCGTGACGACGGCGTAACCATCGCAGAAGCGCTCAAGAGCGGCGGCTATCGCACGTACATGTCCGGAAAGTGGCACGTTGGCGGCGCCTACGACCCAACCCGCCCGGAATCCTGGCGACCCGGCGAAGAGGGGCACCCGACACCTCGTCAGAGAGGATTCGACCGCTACTACGGTACCTTGGACGGCGCCGGCAGCTTCTTTTCGCCTTATTCGCTGATGGAGGACGATTCCTTCGTCCCCGCTGGGGAGGCGTTGGCAAGCCAGGGAAAAGGGCAGGAAGACCGGTCCGCCGCCTCCGACACCTACTATTACACCGATGCCATCAGCGACCAGGCCGCCAAGATGATCGAAGAGGCCTCCCAAACCGGCGATCCCTTCTTCCTCTATGTGGCCTACACCGCCCCTCACTGGCCACTTCACGCATTGCCGGAAGATATAGCCAAGTACGAAGGGGTCTATCGCAAAGGAGGATGGGACGCGCTGCGCACCGCTCGGCACGAGGAGCTCAAAGGAATGGGGCTGCTGGACAGCCGCTGGGATATCTCGCCCCGCGACGAAACCGCGCCCCCTTGGGAGGAGGCCCGCAATCGCGATTGGGAAGACATGCGCATGGCTGTCTACGCCGCACAGATAGATCGGATGGATCAGGGAATCGGGCGTATCTTGTCGGCGCTCATGGATTCGCAGCTCGACGACAACACGCTCATTCTCTTCCTGTCAGATAACGGCGGCTGCGCTGAATTCCTCGCCGAAAACGGCTGGGTCGACCGCTACAGCGACTGGACGCCCGATGGCAGACCGATGCGTGTCGGTAACGATCCCGGCATTCGTCCCGGGGGCCCGCACACATTTATGAGCTACGACCTCCCCTGGGCAAATGCTTCCAATGCCCCATTCCGCCTATATAAGCATTGGGTTCATGAAGGCGGTATCTCCACGCCCCTCATCGCCCACTGGCCCTCGGAAATTCAACCCAATCAGATCGTGCACGAGGCCTGTCATATCATCGATATTCTGCCAACTCTGCTTGACGCCGCCGGCATTCCCCACCTTTCCGAGTACAAAGGGCGTCCCGTACAGCCTCCGGAAGGAGAGAGCTTCCTGCCGTTGCTGAGAGGAGGCAAATGGAGCCGTCAAAGCCACATTTTCTGGGAACACGAAGGAAATCGAGCCGTCCGCTTGGGGCAGTGGAAGCTGGTCAGCAGATACGGAGGCGGTTGGGAACTCTACGACATGCAGGAGGACCGGACCGAATTGAACGATCTGAGTGAAAAGAATCCGCCCAAGGTTGAGGAGTTCGCCGGCCTGTATCGAAGCTGGGCCGAACGAGTTGGTGTGCTACCTTGGCCTCTTAGGCGTTGAGGACGGCGTCGCTTTTGCGCTGACCGTGCGAGAAGGTTCAGGACTGCGCCAGGTGTATCTGTGTCCCGTCGCTCCACTGTATGTCATAGAAGCAGCGTTCCGCAGGAGTGTTGTCTCGAATCCATGTCTTAAGCGCTATGTCTCTGATCCTGCCCCAGATGGTTAGAGTGTAATCGGTCGCCTCCAGTATTTCCTCCACTCGCGGCCAGGCATCTGGCAGGTAACCTGCAAAGAAGCACAGAGTGACTTCCGCGTCGACGTCCGCCAAGAATTCCAGCATTGCGTCGATCATTGCCCCTGTATAACCTGGATCTCCTTCTTCAACGGTCCAACCTAGCGACAGAAAAGCCCCGGGCAAGAGACTCTTGCATTGGCTCACAAATTCGTCAGGTCTGAACAGTGCCTCGTCTCCCCCCGGGCCGGCCATGATGTCGGCATTGGCGCATAGAGGTATCTTGCCTGCCGCCCGTCTCTCCGCGTAAGCAAGACAGGGGACAACCGCTTCCGGCGACTTGAAGTCGAGTTTCGCGCCCTTCCCCGCGGCAACCGTCAGGTCCAACCACCTCTCAAAGCTCAGATCGCTCTCCGCTACCGGGGGATGTGCCATGATGATCTCCCCCCCAACCAGCAATATATCGCCTTCAATGAACTGCACTTTCGAGTCGGACAGCGCGTCCAGCAGGGCCTGCGATCTGTTGGCGCCATGAATCCATCCTACGTCTCCTGGGCGTCTCACGCCCAGCGGCTCCAATATCGGTAGCCACCGTGCTGCCAGCGCATTGGCCATTGCAATCTCCTCTTCTAGGTGAGCCTCAGGCTAGGGGAACGACATTTCAAAGCGGGGGTCGGTCGCGGTCCTGCCCAACGGGGCAGCCAGCTCCCGCGTATAGTGGATGAGGGCGTCCATGGTAGCTGCAAAGAGGGTGAAGGACAGGTCTGCTCGTGGCAAGTCCGCCAGCAGAGAAACGTCGCCGTCGCTGTCCGTAGCGAATCGGACTAGCCGTATCGACTGATTCAAGCTCAGCAACAGGGACGTAAGCTTTTCCCGGCACTCCGGCGCGGGAGCAGGAGTGAACGGTGTGACGGCAAAGTGCAGCCATTCCTCGCCGTCGGCCACATAGAGGTCAAACTCCTCGTCCTGTTCGTCGGCAAATGTGCTGCGCCAGATGCCGGCCTCGACCGTCTCGAACCCCCACTCGTATCGGTCAAACAGCGCTGGAATGTCCACAGGTTGCCAACTCACCGACGGCCGTAAAAATGGGTCTGTATTCCTCCTACCCTCGCACGCGAGTACCCAGATGACGCAGACGTGAGCGAGGATGATCTATAGCCAGCGATACTTCATCGGCAGTCAGTCCGGTTGCCGCCTCAAGATCCATCATTGTGCGATAGGAGCTATCGGTTAAAGCCAGTAGCTTCTCGCGCTCAAACTCGCTTAGCTTGTGACCGATGAGAGTCGCCTCCGGATTTTCGAGAAGCTTGCTCCGGCAGTCAAGGCACATCCAGGTATGACCGATAAGAATTAGGAAATCTCTGACCCTGACGTTTGACATGCGAAGTCTCCCGGTTCGTCCTCAGACCATCCTGTCTTCTGCTGCCCTAGCAGTTTCGTTACTCCACCTGACCAACCGGGCATCGCCGCGCCTGGCGAAGCTGATCTACGCTCTTCGGTAAGGGACCGAATGAACTATGGAGTCAGTTCCACTGCCGACCCTATATCAATGGCCGGGTGCTCTACCACGCCAGCTTTCTCAACTGGCCAAATGGCTAGCCACGCTTTCCCAATTACAAACTCCTGCGACAGCTGGCCCCACGTGCGCGTGTCGGACGACGCTGGGCGGTTGTCTCCCAACACATACAAGAATCCGGGTGCGACTGTCTGCGCCGGAATATCTCGTGCAATCGGGACCTGGTCATACGGCTCTTCTATTGTCAGCCCATTTACAATGAGGACGCCGTCTCGAAACTCTACCGTGTCACCCGGCAACCCGATAACCCGCTTAATGTAGTCCTGTGACGGATTGTTGGGGTAATGGAACACAATGACATCTCCCCGCCGGTACTCACCCAATCGGTAGGCCAGCTTGTTTACAAGCAGATACTGGCCGTGTTGGAAGTTCGTCTCCATCGCCTGGACTTCGATCCGGTAGTTCTGCACAAGGCTGCGGATCACAAGGAAAATGAGGATCGCAAGAACCACAGTCTCCAAAGTCTCCCCCAGCAGAGACTTTAGCCCCGGATCATCATCGTCGCGCCGCTCTTCATCTGGCGAAACATGCCCGTCACCTTCCGACCTGACGCCGCCGGTTGGGACCGCGGCCGCCATTCCATTGGCGCCGCGGATTGGCGTTTCATGTACCCGTTCCATCGTAGGCCGGGACGGCAGCTGTTCCACAGACGATAGGTCACTCTCAGACGCAAGAGACGCGACGCGGTCACTCACGGCCGAATTCTCGGATTCCGTCTTCGGCGCGTTCAAGATTTTCTTATCGTGGCGCAATGGCTTGGGTCCGGTTTCGTGGCGTAAACGACCTCTTCCAAGGGCGAGAGTCTATGTAGATTATATCACCCGACTTTGACGGCAAACAATCGGGGTATGAAGAGCGCCAAGTCATCTTCTTGGCGACCCCGGCCCCGGTCTGAGTGGACCGGGGTGTGCCTCCAGTAATTCGGAGGAGCGCAGAGCTATTCTTTCCCGTAGACTCCGCGTTCCAACCCGGGTCAAACATTTCCAAATCGCTGGGATATTCAGGGCTTATCCTCTCGCAACGGCCCGTTATCCCAAATGAATAACCCAATTATCCCAAACTGAGCTGTTTCCCGACGTGACTCCTCAGCCACAGTCAGTTCGCGAGCTGGAATGAGGCGAAACCTGCCATTGCTCACGCCTTGCCGACACTGCCCACTGCAATGGCCACCATAGACGTGCGAGGAAAACTGCAAGACTACTGCAATTCCCGAGGGCGGAGGCCCCACTACCGGAGATCGCTTAGTTGCTACTATCTGAGAATATATCGAGTCCCTCGTTTGTCGCCGATCTTTAGGAGTAGCTTTTTGTCCACTAGGTCGACCAGGTCAAGTCGTAACGTTTCCGCTCCCACATGAGTGCACAGCTGCCTGTAGTCCCGGTTGCTTATGCTCCCGTTCGCCTGCACAAACTGCATGGCCTTTAACTGGCGTTCGTTCATGTGCTGTTCCCATTCGGGGATGATCTTCTCCAGGTCTTTCCGGTTCTGCAATGTGACCGAAAACCGATGGCTTTTCGCATCGAACAGCGGAGGCGGATGGCCTGCTGCCACCATGTCCTCGATCATGCGGTCAACACCCAGGCCCAGCTCCTCGATATAGCCCCACTGGTAAAGCCCGTTGACCAGACGAGGGTTGCGGCTGTAATGTTCCTCAACAATGTTCTCGATCGTAATATACGCCGGCAAACCGCCAGGACTGATGATCTCCAGGCTGTCTGGGCGCATGTGGATCTCAACGCTGCTTCCCCTGAGGCGATAGTCCCGGTGGCAGACTGCATTAACCAGAGCTTCACGGACGGCAAATGGGGGATATTCCGTCTGATCTTCCCGCTGCAGCCCCTTCACCACGGCCTTCTTGCCCATCTCTTCCCAGATGACCCGCCAGCCGCGCTCGACAATTCGGGCCAGTGGGCCCGTGATCTCTTCGCGGCGGCCATAGCCGAATGAACCGGCGTCGCTCCCCAGGTAAACTGTTGCCTCAGAGCCGGCCGACTTGGCCAGCCTCGCCCTCTCGTCCGTTCTGAAGGCGCCCGGACTGTCATCAAACTTGACAAATACCGCCCGGCTGTGAGGTAGAAACAGCTGGGGCTCTTGCCCAAACAGGAGCATCCCGCTTACCGTCGGTGACCCGTCAGCGGCTATGGCGCCAATCTGCTGCAGCAGTCTGTTCTTGGGCAAGAGTGCGCCGTGCGGGTTGCGCTGCTGCCTCCTGTCGAGATACTCATCGATTACCTCCTCGTCCAGGTCCTCCCTGGCAGAACCGGGCACGACTTCGGTCTCAAACTCACCCATCGCCCGATTCCCCACCAGTATCTCCAATTCCGACGGGCTGAGCGGTCGGTTTTCACTGCCGCGGCGAACCAACGCCCGGCCGTCAGAAAGAATGTGCAACTCGCTGCTGCGATCGACCCGTAACAAAACTACAGGTCCTGACTTCGTCTCCTCCTGCTGCCACGCCGTTCGCATTGGCGGATGGCAAAGGGCAAGGGCCGCCCGCAACGCGCCCTCCACATCATCCCCTACCAGTTGATCTCCTCGGCTGCCGTTGGAGTCAACCCCCAGAACGACAGTACCGCCTTCACCATTGGCAAAGGCGACGAGTGTCTCAGCGAGCGAGTCAGGAGTGAGGCTGGGCAAAAAGGCGTGTCGCGGCCCGGGCCCTCGGTCCACCAGCGAGCGAAGGTCGGACATCGTGTAGTGCTCCTTTGTCTATTCGGCTACTGCGACGGGCGGTGTACCATTTACGGCTTCGCCGGAACTATTGGCCTCTGCCCCCTCTACTTTTCGGATCAGGTCCTCGTGCCTGAGTACGGCCAGCGCCGCAACCGTATCGCCTTCATCCAGATTGACGATGCGCACACCCATCGCAAGACGCCCTATGCGGCTGATTCCGGATACCGCGGTTCGCAACACAATGCCGTTGCCGGTGATTACGGTAATCTGATCCTTCTCACTGACCACTCGCGCTGCAATGATTGGGCCGACTTCACCCAGCTTGGACCGGTCTGTCGTCCAGACTCCCTGAATGTATCGGCCCTTCGTCACATATTCGTCTAGCGGCACACGCTTGCCGCATCCCAGCTCGTGCAAAACAAACAGGTCTGCATCAGGCCGCACTACATCAAACCCCGTGACCAGATCATCGCCAAGCAGACGCATCGCCCAGACACCGGCCGCCGTACGGCCCATGGCTCGCACCTGGTCCTCCTGCATCCGCAGCGCCTTGCCGCCGCGTGTGACGATCATGAATTCCTGGCCGCCATTCGTCAGTTGTGCCCACTCGAGCGAGTCGTCTGGATCCAGATTCATTGCGATGACGCCGCTCGGACGAACATTCGAGAACGCTGACACCTTCACACGCTTGATTCGAGCCTTACGCGTCAGGAGCGTAATGAAAGAGGCCTGCTCAAAATCGCCCAGAGTCAACATCGTCGTGACCTGTTCATCAGGCTGAAGTGTGAGAATGTTGGCGATATGAGCCCCCTTGGAGGTGCGGCTGCCCTCCGGCAGCTCGTAAACGCGGCTGCTGTAGACCCTTCCCTTATTCGTAAAAAAGAGAATATGGTCCAGTGTACGCGCGAAGCGCAGGTCCATGACTTCGTCCTGGCCC
>VYDA01000151.1:0-3214 GCA_009843665.1 Caldilineaceae bacterium SB0675_bin_29
GACCTGATCTGGGCGGCCAGTGATGCCACGACGATTGGGGTCAAGGCCCAGTTCCTGGACTCTACTTATGACAGGCTCGATCTCGTTTCGGATCCCGGGACTGGTCGTTATGGATGCGCGTCGTCCGGCGTTAACGGGGCGGGTCTGGAGTCATTTGATTGCTCCGGACAAAACCTGGTGTATTCGCCTGAAACGGCGCTTGATCTGAATATCGGCCACATTTTCGAGCTCGGAAACTTCGAACTGCATGGCTATCTGGATGTGCGTTACAGAGATGACCAGAATACGGACAACTCTTTTGCCCGAGCTGGTCGCTGAGTCTCACACGTTGCTAGACCTGGAGTTTACGTTGCGGCCAACGGATGGCAACTGGACGATATCGGCCTACGGTCGCAACCTTTCGGATGAGCGCTATTTTGTGTCGACGAACGTGTCTCGTTTCGGCCCCTTCCACGGCATTTACAGTCCACCCAGGACCTATGGAGTTCGTTTCGGCATAGAGTTCTGAGATTTATTTGGACGATGAGTTTTATGCCTATACCGACATTGCGCATAAGGCTGAAACTACCTGAATCAAATATCACACGGCGGTGGATCAATGAATAAATTGTCAGCTCTCATTATCGGTGGCGGCATCGGTGGACTAACCTCGGCAATCGCGCTCGGGCAGCGTGGATTTCAGACCGAGGTGATCGAGAAAGACCCGGAGTGGTCTGTCTACGGTGTCGGTATCATTCAACAGGCCAACGTCGTACGTGCGGTCGCAGAGCTCGGTGTCATCGACGACTACATCGAGGCCGGTTACGGATATGATTTCGTAGAGATATACAAACCGGACGGTGAGCTGGCCGCCAAGGTGCCGGTAACGCGTCTTGTCGAAAAGTACCCTGGCCAGATGGGCATTGGTCGTCCTGCTTTGCAAAAGGTTCTTGCCGACCGCGCGAAGGCCGAAGGAGCGAAGATCCGGCTCGGTGTCGTCGTCACGGAGTTGGTTGACGATGAAGATGGCGTCCCGGTCAAGTTCTCGGACGGCACCGGCGGCCGATACGATGTCGTTGTCGGCGCCGACGGCATAAACTCGCAGATACGGGATCTCCTGTTCCCGGATGCCAGGAAGCCGGAGTTTGCCGGACAGGCAGTGTGGCGGTACAACCTCCGCCGCCCGAAGGGCTTGGATAACATGCGCGCTTTCGAAGGAAAGATGGGTGTAGGACTGGTACCCCTGTCCGACGACCAGGTTTACATGTACCTCACCACGCCTGAGCCGGACAATCCCCGTTATCCCCGCGAAGGTCTCGCGAAGACCATGCGTGACAAACTCAAAGAGGCGCCTCCGGGCATCGCCGAGTTAGTTGATCAGATCACCGACGACGATGAAGTGGTCTACCGGCCGCTCACATGGCATTTCCTCGAAGGCAACTGGTACAAAGGCCGCGTCATGTTGGTCGGCGACGCGGCACATGGCACAACGCCTCATCTCGGCCAGGGGGCCGGTATGGCCATCGAGGATAGCCTCGTGCTCGCCGAGGAACTCGATCGTGCGGACTCAGTGGCGGATGCGTTCGCGGTTTTCCAGGAGCGCCGTTACGAGCGTTGCAAGTACATCGTCGACTCATCGGTCGCAATTTGCATGGGCCAGATCGGCAAAGGTCCGCTGGTCAACTATCCCAAGGCAACGGCCGACATGATTGCGGCAACGTCCGAGCCTCTCTAAGCAAAGGAAGCGGAACTCCAGTGGCCCTATTCGAATACTTTCCGAACTACATCTGGAACCTGTCCGTTGCGATTGCGCTTGAGAACGGCGGCAAGATCGGCGAGATCGTTGACATGTGCCAGCCCCTCGAGGACGCGGCCAACAACGGTGAGGATGCGGGCACCGCAGAGTTTCTGAAGGAGTGGGTTAAGAAGGCTGATTCTCTCGTGGAGCTCGCTGAAGAAGACCTCGAAAATGGTCGCGAATATTCCGCCGGGCCGAAGCTAAAGCGTGCCAGTATTTATTACGTCACTGCCGAGCGTATGCAGGGCCACGGTCATCCGGGCCGAAAGCAGACGTTCAAGAAAGCGCTCGACGCATTCGAACGTGGCACGACGTACTCGCGGGACAATGTTCAACGCGTCGAAATACCGTACGCCGGCGATAAGAAGCTGTCCGGTCTCCTCACTTTGGCGGAAGGTGATGGCCCACATCCAATAGTCATTTTTTGTAATGGCCTCGACAGCTGTAAGGAAATGCTTTGGCTTGGTGGGTTTCCATATGCACTCACTAAGCGCGGTATCAGTTGCCTTTGTGTCGATCAGCCCGGCACAGGAGAGGCACTGCGTCTCGAAAATTTACCCGCCACCTACGCGAGTGAAGAATGGGCTTCCGCCTGGGTTGACTGGCTGGAGCAGCAGCCCTTCGTGGATCCGAAGCGCATCGGCATGACGGGTATTTCCCTGGGTGGACACTATGCGCCTCGCGCCGTGGCGTTCGAGCCTCGATTTGCATCTGGCGCCTGTTGGGGAGCTAATCACAACTGGGCCGAGGTGCAGCAAAAGCGTTTGAAGCATGAGGGTGAGAATCCGGTGCCGCACTACTGGGCTCATGTTCGATGGGTGTTCGGTGCGAAGGATCAGGATGAGTTTTTCGAGAAAGCTGAAGGTATGAACCTTAATGGCGTTATGGACCGTATCAAAGTGCCATTCCTGGTGACACACGGAGCGCACGACCGGCAGATCGATGTCGCGTATGCACATCAGAGCTACGAACAACTTGTGAACTCGCCAAAACGTGAGCTCAAGATCTTTACAGAACGCGAGGGCGGCGTAGAACATGCGGGCACCGACAATATGTCGTTCGGTACTGAATTTATTGCGGACTGGTTCGCGGAGACTCTTGGCGGCCGTACGTCGTGACGCTTGATCAACTGCGGAGGCAGTGATGGCACAACGCTTCGTCGATCTTTCTATCTACCTCGAAAACGATGTGATCTCTGATCCACCATTCATGCGGCCGGAAATTACCTACCAGACGCATGCCGAAACGGTGGAAGAGGCGCAGACGTTCTTCCCGGGCGTGGAAGCGGGAGACTTTCCAGGGGGTGAAGGTTTTGCAGCGGCGGAGTGGGTGAAACTCACCACACACAACGGCACGCATCTCGACGCTCCGTACCATTTTCATCCAACGATGAATCAGGGTGAGCGCGCCATCACAATTGACGAAGTGCCGCTGGAC